>WAON01000256.1 GCA_015521265.1 Desulfurococcales archaeon | reverse complement strand
CTCCATAACCTGGTTTTACTCCCTTCCCTTAATCGGTTATTTGTGGGCTGGGTCTTGGTGGTTTCTTGTATTATCACTGCTCATACCAATTATCGAACTATTCGTTTACAGGCCTCTTCGAAGGATAATTTACAGCGGTATTACCTTGCAGAATAAATTATTCGACCGTTACG
Organism: Desulfurococcales archaeon; assembly: GCA_015521265.1. Classification (GTDB taxonomy): domain Archaea; phylum Thermoproteota; class Thermoprotei_A; order Sulfolobales; family Desulfurococcaceae; genus WAON01. Next base: position 4,632 of record WAON01000256.1, on the reverse strand, counting down.
TCTCAATTAATGGAGTAATAGTGTTTACTTATTTAGCAATAATATTTCTCACAGCGTGGTGAGGAGTTGAAGGCTACAGTACTGTTTACTGGCGGTAAGGATAGCCATTATTCACTATACTGGGCGCTACATCAGGGTTTTGATGTCGTCGTTCTATCGAGTATCATACCATTATACGAGTATTCTCCGTTATATCATAAACCTGAGCTAAGTATTTTAGAGCTGCAAGCTAAGTGTTTAGGTATCGATCTTGAATATGAGTCTGTCGATAATGAATCTCGAGAATTAATGGTTTTAAGGGATCTCTTGAAGCACGTCCGCGACGAGTATGGTGTTAGAGCTGTTTTTAGTGGTGCTATACTTAGTGATTTCCAACGTATGCGTTTCTCAATGATTGCTGAAGAATTGGGGCTTAAATCGTATACACCTTTATGGAGGATTAACCAGGAGAAATATATGTGGGAGCTTGTAGAGCATGGATTCGAAATCTTAATTCTCTCAATTAATACTATGGGGCTCCCCCTAGAACTAGTTGGTAGGATCCTTAGCCGGGATGATGTAGAGCTGATAATAGAGAAGTCTAAGCGTTACGGGTTCAACCCTGCTTTTGAGGGTGGTGAAGCTGAAACACTTGTTGTCTATATGCCTCATTACCGTGGCCGGATACATGTTGCTGGTAGGAAAGTATTTCTAAGCCCTTATGAAGCTAAGTTCTTGATAGAGAATGCTACTGGTTGTACAATTTAAGAAGAAGAGCTTATCTTCTAAAAAATCCTTATCTAATACTAGCGTTTCTACACAATACTTATTTCTTTAGATAGTTGACTAGTACTGTTGCTAGGTGTTCGGGCTTCGTATACCATTTATCGTACTTATAGTCTTTACCCGCTATTGTTACTATTACATACTCCCCTTGATCCTTAACGATCGCGTGTATCTTGTTGTCCTTAATAATAGCGAATACGCTTGGGCTTTTATCCATTAGTTTAAAACCTGCTAGTTTTGCTAGAAGCAGTGTTTTTAACTGTTTAATGTAGTCACTCATTCTCTTCACCGTGTATTACTGGTTCGTTTACGGTATATCGGTTTAATATAGTCTTAAACTTTATGGTTTCCAGGAATATATAGGGCGGTTTCCTCTATTAGGGTATTAGTAGGTTACTCCTAGGAGAGCGTATCTATCTTCTCTGCCGGATTCACATGTTGTGCCTGGTTTTATTTTTGGTAGTTTTATCGGTGATTCAGTTATTTCTCCCAGTACTTGTTTACCTGTTTCTTCTTCTAGTTTATCGGCGCATTGTTGTGTTCCATCCCATGGTATGATTATCAATGCTTTTCTCCCATAGGCTTCTCCTGGTTTATCAGTGATGATCGTCATTTTCTCGAGGTGTTCTAGGGCTTTCTGTTTTAGGTAGTTGTTTATCTGGTTCCATATCTCGAATAGTGATGGAATTAATTCTTCTAGTGGAACAGTTGTTTTACCACCGTTCCTCCTCGCTATTGTTACTGTCTTATTCTCTAACTCCCTTCTCCCAACTTCGATCCTTGTAGGTACACCTTTCATTTCCCAGTAGTAGTATTTCCATCCCGGCGTGTGTTCTGGGTCGTCGTCTACTTTAACCCTAATATTATTACTTCTAAGTACTTCTGCTATCTTCCTAGAGTAGTCTATTATTTCCTCTTCCCCTTTACGAGCTATTGACACGATCACAACTTGTATCGGGGCTATATTTGGTGGTAGGAATAAGCCTTTTTCATCACCGTGTATTCCGATTACTGCTCCAAGTGTTCTCTCACTAACACCGTAACATGTCTGGTATACGTGTTTTACTTGTCCATCGCTGTCCATGAATTTTATATCGAAGGCTTTAGCGAATTTCTGTCCAAGATTAATGACTGATCCGAGTTCTAATCCTTTACCATCCGGCATAGCGGTTATGAAGTCGTAGTTGTATTCTGCCCCTGCGAAGGTGTCCCATGGAGGTGTTTTTACTATGTAGTATGGTATAAGGAGTGAGTCAAAGAATTCCTTATAGATCCTTAAAGCGGTCTTGATCTGTTCCTCAGCTTCCTCCGGTGTAGCATGGGCTGTATGAGCCTCTATGAAGCTCATAATCTCCCTTACACGCAGTATTGGATGAGTCATCTTCGTCTCGTAGCGGAAAACGTTTACTACCTGGTACATTTTCAATGGTAGGTCTTTCCGCCCCTTAATCCATAGGTTCCACATATAATACATTACTGTTTCACTAGTAGGTCTAACCAGTAGTTTCTCATTGAATTTCTTCGTCATAGTACCCTGTACGACGAATGTTTCTCCTCCAAATCCTTGTAGAAAGTCTTTTTCCTTAGCAAACACAGATTCCGGAATCATTGTTGGAAAATATGCTTCCTGGTGTCCGGTTGATTCTAGTAGGTTGATGATGATCCTCTGAATGTTTCTCAGAGCTTTTAAGCCATAGGGCATCCATACATTCATGCCTTTAATAGGGTATCTAATATCAACTATTCCAGCATATTTCAGTATGCTGTGGTACCACTTCGGGAAATCACTGTATTTATCCATTCTAAACTTCTCGGGCGTCGCCATTACTCTTGTCCTCAACAATTTTTCTACCTAGGCTTATATTCCTTGAAATAGTCTTGTTCTTGATTAATATTTCGGTGATGTAATCATCTAATTGTTTATTATACATTCTCAGCCTTTGAGCTAGGGTGTACTTTAATGCTTTCCCTAGCTCCTCCACGTTGTGCCTTGTAGGCGATATGTCGAGGAATTGTTCACGGTCAACGACTTTTACGCGAATCCTTTTACCCAGGTATTTCTCAATATTATCCATGATTTCATTTATTATCCTTAGATCGCTGAATGTGTCTGAGTAGAATAAGCCGTCGAGGCCTGGAATATATGATACTGTTGAGGCAAGCTTGATAGCGATACGTATTCTCTCCTGTTCATTACCCAGTAGTTTATCGAGGTTTTCCAGTCTACCCATTAATACTGCTTGCTCCGGTTCAACATGTCTTGGCAGGTTTCCACGTATGTATGTGATCAACCTATTATATCCGGGCGGGTTTCTACTTATACAATTAATCGTATCTACTAGGACTCCTAATGCTTCACTAATAATGTGATCACCTACTTCCCTACCGTCATCGAGGTCTGTGTGGTATATGTGTTTCATCTCGTCGAGGTTATGTATTGTTAGTGCGGGTATGCCTTTTGCTGTGTAGGAGTAGCTGTCGAAGTCGGTGTGATCGTATCCCTTATATCTAGCACCGTGCTTATCCTTGACCTTCTCTATACAATCCATTAATGCAGGGTTCCCATTAATGCTGAAGGGCTTCGTGTATATTGCGTCGATGTTAATATCTGCTAATATGTTCTCGAGGCGGTTTAGTGATTCGAGCATGTTTAGATAGTATCTACTCCCCCATGCCCAGTACCAGCTTGTATAGTAGGGTGCTCCGGATTCTTCGGCTGTATAGCTTATGAATACTAGGTTTGGCCCATTCCAATCTCTTAGTTTCTTAGAGGCTTGTATTATTAATTCTACTCCTACCATGTTATCGCTGAAACCTGTAAACCAGTGATCGTGATGGGCCGTTATATGGATCTCTTTATCACCCGACCCATTCTTATAACCAATAACGGTTTTACCCGTAGAGCCGTGTATTACTCTAGATTTAACTTTCAACCCTAGCCGTGTAATACCCAGCCTCTTAATCTTCAAGTAATCCTCCTTCCTTATCGAGACAGCAGGTATTGGAGAGGGTGATCCATGTGTATGGCTGTAATCCTCGTCTCCGAGCAGTACCATTCTACGATACCTACCCGGTAATTCATCGTAAAATATTGCAGCGACCGCTCCGTGCTCGTATAGGCGGAGGACTACGTACTTAATATCATCCGGGTCCGGCGGGAATGGTACTAGGACTATTCTACCATTAATAGGCTGGTTTACAGCTATACTACTTCCAACATAGTATGCATCAATTATAGGGGCTTCTATTTCAGCAGAACTAATATATGGCATTGCATGGCACGGTATATTTGAACCATGCGTCTCTATAATGCATTCATCCTCTCTCCATGAATCAACAGGTGTATCAATAACTTTTACTGAATCAACGTATTCCTTTAACGTATCAATTAGGGAGTCTACCAGTATACCTTCCTTCTCCGAGCCTGTTATAGCTTCAAACATGTATTCTTTCTTTCTTAGGAAGACGTATCCGAGTATTAATGGGGGGTTGAATATATACATGTAGGATTTAAGGCTGTAATGGATCGTGCTAAATGAATACGGTGTTGGGGTTCCGTTTATTAATGAAGAAGTAATGCCTATTATTATGGTAATTATCAAAGGCAGTATTACTGGTTGTATAGGTTTGATTATTGAATGAAGCATTTCCCTCATAATATTCACCGCATAAATTATAGTACAGGGAGAAGTCTAGCCTTTGTTTCTACCATATTTATCCTTGATTTTATCCCTTTCTAATGGATCATATAACTTCTTTATCAGAAATTGTTTGGTGATAAAAATGAATGTTTTTGATTCATCTACTATGCTTTTTGCTATTATGTTTTAATAGAATTATGATTATTACTGTGAATAATATTATTAG
>WAON01000255.1 GCA_015521265.1 Desulfurococcales archaeon | reverse complement strand
GTATATTCGTTTGTCGAGGTCGCTGAGTCTCCGCGGCATTTCGATGGCACCATGTTTGTATAACATTAATATTTCTTTTATCCATTTATTTCTTGATGATTGAAAGAATATAACTCTAACCCCTTGAAAATAGTGAACCTAAAGGTATAGTGAGGGAAAGAGTTAAAAATTAACTGCTAGTTTCAGAGCATTATGTCTATATCGAAGTTTTTGATTAAGTCGTCATATCTATTCCTTATAGTTACATCAGTTACCCCTACTTTCTCCGCGATTTCTAACTGTGTTCTTTTCTCATCTAGTATTATCGATGCAATATATACTGATGCTGTTGCAACTCCCAGGGCGCTTTTACCATTTGTTAATCCGTTCTTATATGCTAGCTGTGCTAGATAGTTAGCCATATACATTACTCTATTGGATAGGCTTAGCTTGGTTACTAAGTATGGTATGAAGAAGGTTGGATCGTCTCTCTTAATCATCTTATTAATATCCGTTATTTTCTCGTGTATTATCCTGTCGGCCCTCCAGAGCCTGCCCTTATCGATCCCTACTTCTCTTGTAAACATTCTGATCGATTTAGGTCTTCCATTAATCTTATACGCTAAATATATTGATGCAGCCGCTAATGCTCGAAGTGTTTTATCCTTATAATTTGATCCTTCAACGGTTTTTCGCAGAATTTGTGCAGCAGTTTCACTAACGTAGCTTGGAGGATTTAGTAGCCGTATTAAATCATTTAAGTGCCTCAACGCTTTCTCAATGATCTTCTCCTTCCTGTTAACCCTAGTATTTTTCTGTGCTCTCTTGATCTTCCTCCATTTCTCGCTTCTAAACCTACCTTTAGGACCTGTATCTCCTATGCCGCGGTCATGGATCCTATTGGTATGCGACCCACTTGTTCTCGGGAGTATTTGTTTATTGTCGTAAATACGGAACTCGTATCCTCTATCAAGTATGTGGTCTTCTATTACCGTTCCACACTTTCTACAAACATACTCATGTGTTTCAGGATCAAAAACTATATCCGTACTCCCACAGACCGGACATTTTAAGTATTCGTATTCGAACCTCGTATTTAATCACCTTTTCCTCCTCTTACGCCTTCCCCCTCCCCTTTTCTTCCTGCCCTTCTTACCGTAGCGTTTTGTCTTCTTCTCGATGCGGTAGTAGACGTTTGAGCCTAGTTCTAGGAGCTCGACATACTCATGTGTTATTGGTTTTATCACGACATATGGGGAGTCTATTCTACCTATTACATCGATTATTTTACCAATCTTTTTCAAGTCTTCATCATATACTAAGGCGCCTACTAATCGGCGGGGATCTTTTAATATTGATTGTACAACTATTAATCCATCCCTCGTTTTATTCGAGACCTTTCCAAGCTTCTTCATTCTTCCACCATAAAATCTTTGGGAGGGGGTATTACGTGTTTATAGTTTCCCATTTATTAACTAAAGAATTCGGGTAAATAGAATCCAATGTTCCATGGCGTTGGTAATACGGGAATATTTATATGGATACGAAATTTTCCAGTAATACGTTTCGTAGTAGGACGTGAGTATTATTACTTTGTTAATACCGGTAATTACTCATTCTCCGTTTAGACTTTATTTGCTCAGCGATCCTTCTAAGTGTTTCAAGTTTAGACCCGGACTTATCAACGATGACCCGTCCTCTCCTCCCCCACCAGTCTCTCGGGTAAGCTTTTTCCTCCTCAATTATAGGGTTTAACCCTAACTCTTCAGCTGCTCGAGCTATCTCCTCGAGAGTAGGGTTTGGGACTGCTTGTTTAAGGGGGATTCTTCTCCCTTCACTACGGGATTTCTTAGAATCGAGATATTCCGGATAGATGACTATTTTCCTACCGCGGTATTCCCTGCTCAAAACGATCACTTTCACTAATTAATATTAGAGGAAAACCCTTGCCGAAGTACAGATTGGAAAGCGTATTGTTCTAGGCTTCCTTTTTAATAAGCACCCCGTTTAACACTCCCTCCTGGCCTGGCCTTGAAGTTATTCGTACTAATCCCATTTCCGTCCTAACAATAGTTCCTTTAGTAATATAGTTCCCTCGAACTAGTTGAGGATTTGAAGGTGTTTCGACTATTTCTAGTATTTTAAGTTTTTTAACGGTTTTAGATTCTCTATCTGCTACGTTTACATAACTAGCTCTTTGCAGCCGGACTTTTAAGTTTCCTCCTCTAACCCTGATAATCTTTACTTGATCTTTTGTTCCCAACTTTGTCATCGTTGGGGGTCTGCCTAGTTCGTGCTTCCTCTTATTCCTATGACGAGCTTTTTTACCACCAGTTGGTTTCTTTAAATCATTTCCTTGGTACCAAGCCATAAAAACCACCTTTAATCATTATTTACCCTTACATCTTGCCGAGCTGTTATTGATATGATGGATTATGGGATTTTATAAGGGTTTCCCGGTTAATAGTTTACTTAAAGGCTGTAGTGTGTTCTTGTATTCTTCTGGGTTTAACCAGGGGATTATAGCTGAGAGTACTGCTTGGTAAGATAGATCAGTTCTTGTAATGAAGCCCTGCGTATAATGGCCTATGGCTCCAATACTTGAAGCTATATCCTCTATACCCGTCTCCTTAATCATTAAAACCTTCAACTCGACACCTTTTCCTATTATTTTTTCACCAATGCTTTTAGGAAGGGGGAAGAACATGCTTGTTCCAATACTGTATTTTTCCCCATTGGTAAAAACCGCGATTTGCCCGCTGAAGTAGTAGTCTCCAACGATTATTATGCCTGCCTCCACACCTAGACCGTAGCATTTCGGATATTTTTCCCTAGCTTTTAAAGCTCTAGTAACAGCACCATCAATAATCTCGTCCAATCCCACAGGCTGAGGATTTGCTGTAGCAACTTCTACTGGTCTCAAATCACTTATACCTAGTAATGATAATGCCCTACGGGCTCCACGAATCTTTGCTTCATTAAGACTACCAATAACACAACACTCCAATACTACACCACCACTTAACAACTTATATAAGACTGGTTTAAGTATAGGAGAATTCTGGTAAAGGTTTATATTAGGGGGTTTCCAGGGTTTGATTAAGAAAGTTTTACCCTTTTTAAACTACTTATTAAAACCGATGTACGGGATCTACGAGAAATGGCTTTGGCAGCAAATAAAAAACGGCCCCTTCCCTGTTCATGTTGGGATTATACCTGATGGTAATAGGAGATGGGCTAGGAGGATCGGTTTAGATACGTCGATGGGCCATATGTATGGTTATGAGAGGTTAAAGGAGGTATTAGACTGGATCTGGGAGCTGGGCATAAAGGTTGTAACTATTTACGCTATGTCTAGTGAAAACTGCCTCCATAGGCCTTTGAAGGAGCGGGAGAGGTTATTCGATATTGCTAGGAGAGGGCTCCGCGAACTATTAAATATGGAGAAGATCCATAAGAATAGGATCAGGGTCAAAGTTTTCGGCAGATTAGACTTGATTCCGAAGGATATAGTGGATCTTGCTAGGAAAGTAGAGGAGGTAACAAAGGATTATGATGGTGGAGTATTAAACATCGCCCTATGTTATGGAGGTAGACAGGAAATCATTGAAGCCGTTAAAAAGCTTTCAAGAGATATAGTTGAACACAAGTTAAGTATTGACGATATAGATGAAAAAACATTTTCCAAGTACCTATACACTAACGGAGTACCCGACCCAGACTTAATAATTAGGACAAGCGGTGAAGAACGAATCAGTAATTTCCTACTATGGCAGTCAGCCTATAGTGAATTATACTTCTGCGAAGCCTTCTGGCCCGAATTCAGGAAGATCGATTTCTGGAGAGCCATTAGAAGCTATCAGCATCGTGAGAGAAGGTTTGGAAGATAACATTTATTTATTTGCAAGCAGTCTATCCAGGATCACAAAGAAGAGCGTTGTAGCAAATGTAACTATTACTGCTATGAATAATAAAATTACTACGTTAGAGGAGAACAATATGTTGAGTAAATAATATGTTCCAAGCTCCCTACTATTCTCCAGCTCTGGTAGGATGCTCTCAGCAATAATAAGGAGGAATACAACGGGTATAATTATGAGGGAATCGCGCCACAACAAGTGAGGATTAGCAGATATGACTTTATCGAATAACCTACCACCATACAATAGTAGAACTCCCAGCAGGTATGGGAAAGTCGTATATCTTATCACGCCGATCAGGGCGTCAATAGTCCAACCTTTAAAATATATTATCAAGCCAGTCATGAACAATGCGAGTGATAGGAATAGCATTGAGGATACGTATAAGACGGCGATAAGAGGGGAGTGTTCCCACTTCTCCCTCAACCACCCGGTGAACCCGAAACCCTTGACCATGAAGATTATACCGAGTAGTAAGAGTATAACATCCCATATATACTGCGACAAACCGGCTAAAGCCATTATAGAGAAGATTACTAGTAAAACACCAGGAATTCCTAGAAAGAATTTCGAGTAAGGCTTCTCACTAAAGGCTTTCTTAAGGTACCGGATAAGTAGAATATATGTTTCTTCAATACCCGGCGACTGTTCAACTATTACTCTTTCAACACCAATAACTCTACCATAATTACCTACTACCGGGAGTAATTGTTCATCGGATACACCATCGCTAACGAAATATACGTCTTCAAATCCAATAGTATTCTTCAATTCATCGAGAACACTGTTAACTCTTAAAAGACCCCTAGTCCTATCCTCTCGATCACCAGCTATAACAGCGATCTCGACATCATGCCCCATTCTTTTAAGTTTTTCATAAATAGATAACCCTGCGAAAAGAGCATTTACATCCGAATCACTAGGTTTTCTACGTGCAAACTCCAAAGCTTTACTCTGTACTTCACTAAAACCAATTATTGGTGTCTTAATCCCAACACTGCCCAAATCATCATCTATGTCGATCACAAGGACGAGAACCTTCTTTCTATTCATCCCTGTTCTCGCCGAGTATGTCATCAACATCACTATATAATACCATTATCTCCTCTAGTGTTAATCTACGTTTACCCTGCTTTAATTTTTCCTTAACCATCTTTTTCTTCTCCTCAAGGATCTTGGAGATCTTCATCCTCTCGATCTCCCTAATAATAGACTGGTATTTATC
>WAON01000254.1 GCA_015521265.1 Desulfurococcales archaeon | reverse complement strand
CGAGTATATTTCGGGAGGAAAACCAATAGAGCTGACAGAGCAGTTAGGTATCTGAAAAAGTATGCTCAGAGACACTTCAAGGAAGCAGAGAGGATAATTATTCATCCATCCGTAAACGAATATATTTGGAGTAGGAGTAGGGAGAAACCGCCTAGGAGAATAATAGTCGAGTTTAGGTATAATAAGGAAGAGAAAACGTTAAAGGTATTCCTTGCTAGGAGAGCAAGGGCTATTGCAGGGTTAGCGAAGCAGTCTAAACCGTAGAAGTTCTAATTATTAAAAACGCGCCTAGAAAACAATAACGTTCTTAAATATTTTAACGAGTACTATACGCGGTGTATAATAATGGAGATAGATAAGTTATCGGTTAAGGGAAGCCCGCATATTGGCGTATATATTTTCGCTAATGATCAATTCGCAATAGTCCCCCCGGGACTAACTAAGCATGAGAAAGAAGTATTATTGAATACGTTGAAGGTCAACGATATAGTTGAGACGAAAATTGCTGGTTCAGAGCTTATAGGTGTGATGATAACGGGTAATAATAATGGGTTAATTCTTCCAAGAAATACCCTTGATGAAGAGTATGAGTTTCTCAGGAAAAAATTGTCAAGCTATAGTTTAAACCTATATATTTCAAGGTCTAAGCATACTGCTATGGGTAATATAGTTCTTAGTAATACAAGGTATGCTATAGTAGGCTCTGTACTCGAGAAACAGGAAATACCTAAGATCAAGGATGTACTGGGCTTAGAGGATGTTATTGTTAGGGACATAATGTACCTGAATATACCGGGTAGTTTAGGAGTTGTAACTGATAAGGGAGGAGTTATACACCCGGATGTATCCGATGATGAATTATTGTTTCTAGAAGAGTATTTTAAAGTTGATTTTGAGAGGGCTACTGTTAATGCAGGGATACCTTTTATTAAGAGTGGATTAATAGCTAATAACTACGGAGTTGTTGTTGGGGAGAAAACAACGGGTCCCGAAATACTTAGGATTAGGAGGGGTTTGGGAGGAGAGTAGCTGTGAGCGAAGTCAAGACATATAGGATTGAGGGTTTAATGCTTATAAGCCATGACAAACTACCAACGTGGCAGAAGTTTGTGAAGGAGGTTCGAGCATTAAAGCCTGAAGACGCTGTCGAATACGTGTACTCGGTGCTGGGGAGTAATCATAAGCTTAGGAGGAAGCATATAAAGATTGTAAAGGTTGAGGAGATATCTCCTAGTGAAGCTAGGGATAGGAGGATTGCTTACTTATCTAGGCTTGAGAGGTTTGTTAAGTTATGAGTAAAAAACCAGCTGAAAAAACTGGTAGGGTAGCAATTACGCTGGAAGACTTACTTATTAGAGCGGAACAGCTTAAACAATACCTTACACAACTTGAAGCTAGGATTAATGATCTATCAACGCAGATTACGGAGCTACAATTAGCTAAGAATACGCTTGAAAACCTACCGGATGAGGGTGGGGAGGCACTAGTAATAACAGATCGCCTATCCACGCTGTTTATACCTGCGGTTATACCTAAAGATTGGCGTAATAAAGTGATCGTAAGGATCGGGTTAAACTACTACATTAAGACTAGTAGTGAAAAAGCCTCGGAGACAATTGTGAAATCACTTAACTCTCTAAGACAAATACTACAGTCGACGCAGCAGCAATATAAAGCTGTCCTAACCGAGTATAACGCTGTCCAGCAAATACTAGCAAAAATCTATGCACAGGCTCAGCAGAAACAATTAAGCGGGGCAACGCCTGCACCGAGTGGTGGTTGATTAAACATTATATGCTGTACTGTGCTGTTCTGATCACCTGATTCAATAGGTGTTTGTATTGTTTAAGAGGATTAGAAAGGTTTTCACAAGGTTTATTGAGAAAGCTTCAAAGGTTATTACTTCAAGGGAGAATTTAGAGGAAATTATCGAAGAGTTTAAACTAGAACTAGTATCTAATGATGTAGCATATGAAGCAGCTGAGGAAATAGCTGATAAGCTGTTGGAAGCTGTTGGGAAAGGTGAAGTAAAGAGTAGGGGGGAGCTCGTCGAGAAGCTCCGCTTAATTATAAAATCATTCTTTGAAAAGGCGGGAAGTCTAGATATATTTGGAGAAGCTCTAAGACATAACCCCTATAAACTAGTATTCCTAGGAGTTAACGGGGTCGGTAAAACAACTACGATAGCTAAACTAGCTTACTTGTATAGGTTGAAGGGTTTTAAGCCATTAATGGTTGCAGCTGATACTTTCCGAGCGGGTGCGCAGGAGCAGTTAAGGCTGCATGGTGAGAGGATAGGGATACCAGTATTTACGGGTAAGTACGGTTCCGACCCGGCTGCACTAGCTTACGACGCTGTAAGGTATGCTGAAAACCGCGGCTATAACGTGGTATTAATAGATACAGCTGGTAGGATGCATACGGATGTAGATCTTGTTAATGAGTTGAGGAAGATTGTTAGAGTTGTTAAACCGCATAGGAAAATACTAGTGGTTGACGCGTTAACGGGTAATGACGCGGTTGAACAAGCTCGTTTCTTTGATGAAGCCGTGGGTGTTGATGCTGTAATTGTTACTAAAGTAGATGCTTATGAGCAGGGGGGTGTACCTTTAAGTATTGTTTATAGTATAGGTAAGCCTGTTATAATGATTGGAGTTGGGCAAGACTATAAGGATTTAAAGGAGTTCATTATTGATGAATTCCTTGACAAAATAATACCGGAGAAATAGTGTAGGTGTGTATGCTGTGAATTTCCGTGAACTAGTAGATGCTTGGAGAAGGATTCTGAGGCTTGCTACTAAGCCTACACGCGAAGAATACATGACGAGTCTTAAAATGAGTTTACTGGGATTAACGCTGGTCGGCTCGATCGCGTTTATCATAAGGTTCATATTTGTATCACTATACACGGGCTTATACGGTGGTTAACCGGGATGGTTAAAGTTAAGCCTTCAAGGTTCTTCGGAATAAAGACTACAGCCGGTCGGGAATTAGATGTTGCACTAATTATAGAGAATAGGATACAAGCGTTTCAGAGATCACTCGAGGAGTCTAGTAGTGGGGAGGAAGAACTCCTAGCTAGGAAGCCCCTCGACATAAGGGCAATAATAATTCCTCCAGGCTCTAAGGGGTGGATATATATAGAAGCTGCTAATTTGAGCAGTATATACCGTGTAATCCAGGATATTAAATATATTAAGAGGACTTCCCCGGTCAGGGTTAATAGAGACGATATAATGAAGATGATCAAGCCTACACCTGTTATTGAAATTATTAATGTTGGCGATATAGTGGAGATTGTGAAGGGGCCTTTCCGTAACATGAAGGCTCAGGTAATGGATATAGATAGAAATAAAAATATAGTAACCCTTAGTATACTAGAAGCCCAGTTCAACGTGCCGATAACGGTACCGGCTGACTATGTTAAACCTGTTAAGAAAGCGGGTGGTGTCTAGGAATGGCTAAGAAAGTAGTTAAGGTTATGGTTGAGGGTGGAAAAGCAAATCCAGGCCCACCGCTTGGACCTACGTTGTCGCCGCTGAGAGTTAACGTTATGGAGGTTGTTAAGGCTATTAATGAAGCGACTAAGGATTTTGAAGGTTTAACCGTACCGGTTGAGATCATTGTTGATACCGCTACTAGGAAGTTTGAGATTAAAGTTGGTATACCGACTACAACTGCACTACTGCTTAAAGAGGTTGGTGTTAAGAAGCCTCCGGGAGATCCCGCTCATCAGAAGATAGGGGATTTACCTATTGAGAAAATTATTAGGATAGCATTGATCAAGAAGGAGCAGTTAACGGCTAAAACGCTTAAAGCCGCTGTTAAAACTATACTGGGTAGTGCTAGGAGTATAGGTATAACTATTAATGGGAAAGACCCAAAGATCGTGCAGAAGGAGATCGATGAGGGACTATACGATGCAGTTATTTCGAAATACGAGCCTGAATGGGAGAAGGAAGAGGAGGTGTAAAGCCTAGATGCCTATGCCGAGCCGTGAAGTGTTAAAGGAGAAGATCGTTAAGGCCATTAAGTATAGTAAGCCCAGGAATTTCAAGCAGAGTGTTGAGCTTATAGTTGTACTTAGAGATGTCGACCCTAAGAGTCCGCAGGGGAGGATTAGGGAGACGATATTTCTCCCGAAGGGTTTAGGTAAGGAGTTAAAGATATGTGTAGTAGCTGATGGTGAAATGGCTGAGAAAGCTAAGAAAGCTGGGGCATTCATGGTTATTTCGAAGAGGGAATTATTGGGTATGAGTAAGAAGGATGCTAAGAAAGTTGCTCAAACATGTGATTGGGTACTTGTTAGAACTGATTTAATGGCTAATGCTGGTAGAATACTTGGACCAGCTCTAGGTCCTCGAGGAAAGATACCAGTACCTGTACCTCCAAACGTAAATATTGAAGCTGTTATTGCTAGGTATAAGTCCGCTATACTACTCCGTAATAAGGATCAGCCGCAGCTAATGGCTAAGATCGGAACTGAAGATATGGAGCCGGATAGCCTAGTTGAAAACGCTTTCAAGATACTCTCACTACTGGAATCAAAGCTTCCCAATGGCGCTCAAAACATTGAGAAGATCGTTGTAAAGACAACTATGGGTCCACCAGTAGAAGTTGTAGGGTGATCTATATGAGTCTCTCAGTTCCACATGCTAAGAGAATCCCTAAGTGGAAGATTGAAGAAGTTGAATACCTGACAAGACTCTTCAAAGAATACCCGGTCTTCGCTATAGCAGACCTTACAGGCTTCCCCACGAACCAGCTTCAAAAACTTAGAAAGAAGCTACATAAGAAAATGGTATTCAGAGTTTCTAAGAATAGGCTCATACTGAGGGCTCTGAAGAACGCTGGTATAGATCCATCCAAGATCGAGCCCCATCTTACAGGGCAGAACCTCTTAATATTCACCAAGATGAACGTATTCGAGCTGGGACTTCTCCTAGACAAGTATAGGGCTCAGACATATTATAAGCCTGGAGAAGTAACTGATAAGGAAATAATCATACCAGCAGGAAACACGGGTTTAGCACCAGGACCAATACTGAGTACTTTCTCAAAGCTAAAAATACCGACAAGAGTACAGGGGAACGCTATAGTGATTGCTAAGGATACAAGGGTAGCAAAGCCTGGTGATGTAGTCTCTGAAGAACTTGCAAGTCTCCTCCAAAGACTTGGTATCGCTTTGAAGGAGGTTAAGATAAAAGTTAAGATAGCATATGAGGACGGGATAGTATTCCCCGGAGACCAGATTGTGTTAAATATTGACGAGTACCAGAACCAGTTGATGCAAGCCCATCTAGACGCGTTAAAACTAGGCTCCGAAATAGCATGGCCTGTACCTGAAGTACTAGAATTATCGGTTATGAAGGCTGTAAGGCAAGCTTATGGATTAGCGGCTGAAGCAGGATTCATAACACCGGAGACTGCAGAGTATGTATTTAGACAAGCTATCATGAAAGCACTAGCCCTAGCAGCTGAAGTATCAAAACACGCTCCAGAGCTTGGATTAGAAGTACCAACAATACAGCCGGCGAAGAAGGAGGAAAAGAAGGAGGAGGAAGAAACTGTAGAAGAGGAAGAGGAGGAGAAGGAGACTGTTAGTGAGGAAGAACTAGCAGAAGGACTAGGAGCACTATTCGGCTAGTTTTTAAACCGGGGAAAGAATTTAAAACTCTCTATACACGTTTATCATTGTCTAGGATAATGGTTTGGAAAGAAAATGATGATTGAGGTGGTGAGGGATAGAATACATATATGCATCATTACTGCTCTATAAAGCAGGTAAGGAGATCAATGAAGAAAACGTTAAGAAAGTATTAGAAGCAGCAGGTGTTGAAGTAGACGATGTAAAAGTCAAATCACTAGTAGCAGCTCTCAAAAACATTGATATAGAAAAAGTACTCGAACAAGCCCTAGCGGCTCCAGTAGCCGCGCCAGCAGCTCCAGCACAGGCTCCAGCAGAGGAGAAGAAAGAAGAAGAGAAGGCTGAGGAGGAAGAGGAGGAGAAGGAGACTGTTAGTGAGGAAGAACTAGCAGAAGGACTAGGAGCACTATTCGGCTAACAAACGCTATTCCAGCAGTTCATATCTCGATAATAGTTTTTACAAAGTAGTGGATTCTTCGGATACATTATTTACTCAGAGGTATCAGTATAAGCTTACATAAACCAGTAATTACTGGATAAGATACCTGCGGTGTATGAGTATTGGGTATTTCTGAGCCAGAATTAAACCCGAAATTCTTTACCGAGCACGGCTATTCAAGGTATAAATGTTCTAAGTGCGGAGAGTATTTTTGGAGCCGGATTCCTAGGAGGGTCTGCCCTGACCGCCCCTGTAGTAAGTACGAGTTCTTAATGAAAGAATACCCTAGTATTCCTAGGATTAGTCTAGACGAGGCTCGTTCCAAGTTTATTAATTATTTTACGAGGAACAATCATGGATATATGAATCCTTACCCAGTATTAGCAAGGTGGAGAAACGACTTATACCTAACGATTGCATCGATAATTGTTTTCCAGCCAGCTGTAACGGAGGGAATTGTAGACCCGCCTCATAATCCCCTAGTAATAGTTCAACCAAGCATAAGGCTTGAAGATATCGATAATGTAGGGTTAACGTTTGGCCGCCATTTAACAAGCTTTGAAATGGGTGGGCATCATGCTTTTAACAAGGAGGATCAACGGATTTACTGGGTCGATGAAACCCTAAAATACTCCTACGAGTTCTTTACGAAGGAGATAGGTATCCCGCCCGAGGACCTGGTATTTAAAGAGTCTTGGTGGGAAGGAGGGGGGAATGCTGGGCCGGCTTTCGAAGTAGTTGTTGATGGTATGGAGCTTGCAACGCTTGTATTTATGAAGTACAAGGTAAGCGGTGATAAGAGGGAGTTAAACCCTGTCCGTGTAGTTGATACGGGGTATGGTATAGAGAGGATAGCATGGTTTACACGTAGGGATCCAACGTCTTTCCACACTATTTACGGCGAACTCGTAGATAAGTTTAAAAATATACTTAGCGTAGAAGAGCCTCCGCATGATGTTTTAAAGAAAATAGTGTATGAGCTTAGTGATCAAGAAATTAATGGTTTAGAGTACTTGGAGAAAATACTATTGGAGAAGGGATACAGTGAATACTTCGGGGAACTAGTAAGGTCCCTCTACTTATACACGCTGCTAGATCACACCAAGACAGTATCATTAATGCTCTCCGACGGGATAGTTCCATCAAATGTTGGCGAGGGATACCTGGCTAGACTAGTTATAAGGAGAGCGCTGAAAACATTAATACTCTTAGGCTTCGATGCTTCAAAACTCGAAGAAGTATTTATAGAATTGTTATCTAGACAGGCGAAATACTGGAAGAACAAGTATGTATACGATAAATTCAGCAAACAAATAGACTACATTATAGACGTTTCAAGACATGAAACAAGGAAGTTTATAGACGCGGTGGAGAGGGGTATAAGAATTGTTGAGAAAAGACTCCGTAAAAAGAAGAATCTAACTATTAATGATCTAGTAGAAATCTATGATTCCTACGGGATCCCACCTGAAATAGTTGCTGAGAAAGCTGGTAAGTATGGTATTAATATACGTGTACCACCCGACTTCTACTCAATGATCGCCGAGAAACACGGTGGCTCGAGGAGACTGGTGAAAGAGAAAGAGCATCTAGTACCTGAGAATATTGTTGAGTGGGCTAAGGAGTATCCTCCAACGCGCCGGTTATTCCACGAGAACCCCTACATGAGGAGTTTTAACGCTAGAATACTGGGTGTAAAGGATAACTACGTAATACTAGATCAAACACTATTCTATCCAAAAGCCGGGGGCCAAGATCATGATACTGGCTACATAGTAATAGACGGGGAAAGATACTATGTTAAAGCATCCTATAAAGCCGGAGATGTCATAGTTCACGAACTAGATCGGAAAATAGGGGCTCGC
>WAON01000253.1 GCA_015521265.1 Desulfurococcales archaeon | reverse complement strand
GGGTTATATTGGATAGTACCGGTTTAGGTACCGGTGATAAATCGATATTGTCTAGGATAAATCGTAGATCCCCACTAGTAGCTGCGGGTTTTCTAATACTATATCCGTTATAATTCCATGTAAGGGGTGTAATAAAGGATAAAACAACGACAAATAGCAGCGGGATAAATAAGTATTTACGATTACCCATTCCCTAACACCCACCATCCAGTAATTAAACAATAATTATATCTCTGATTTCACCCTTGAATCTTTAAACCTAGTATTTTTATGGGGTGAAAAAGCTATAGGGTTATGTTTTCTTTCTCTTCATAATTGCTACTACAGCAATTATCGCGATTAACACTACGATAACACCGATCCATACTAGTAGTCCAAGTCCTCCGCCTC
The DNA here is from genome assembly GCA_015521265.1 of Desulfurococcales archaeon. GTDB lineage: Archaea > Thermoproteota > Thermoprotei_A > Sulfolobales > Desulfurococcaceae > WAON01. Next base: position 7,307 of record WAON01000253.1, on the reverse strand, counting down.
CACCGCCGGCTCCAACGCCTGCACCATAAACTATCTTTAATTCATAGGTGCCGGGGTTCTGTATGTCTAGTTTTACTCTAACCGTATTACCCTGCTCAGTGTATGGTAGTTCTGTCCCGTTTAGTATGGCTTTTATAAATGTGAATCCACCGGTTGATTGCTTAGGCAGTACTAATGTGTATTTTCCTGGTACTTCTAGTGTTATATCTGTGAAGGTTCTTGTTGTCTGCTGTGATGAACCGGAGATTATTCCTATGGATGTAGCCTTATAGACTTGTACTCCTATATCATTATAGATCGCGAATGTTATGTTGCCCGCTAACGCGTCTAGTTCCGATACCTGGTCGCTGCCGACGAATGTTATCGTGAATTTCGAGATCAGCTTTACGGTGAAGTTTAATCCCAACGTATCGCCCTGCTTCAATACAGCCACGATCTCTATATCGGTTGGCTTGCTCCCATTGGGTAGTATCCAGTTTTCAAACGTGTATTTTCCATATCCGTCAAGTGTTAATCCTTCAATTTTTGCTAATTTTAAGATGTAGCGGTGTGGTTCTTTGAATGGTAGTTTTACCTGGAACGTTGTCGATGAATAGTTTGCAAGGCTTACCTCGCCTAGGTAGGTTTTAGTGTCTGCATCGTATATGTAGAAGGCATCGTCTGGGACGCCTTTACCGCCAACCGTATTGATCTGCACTGTTATCGGGTATTGAAGCTTATAGGTTACTTTTACGCATGGTATACTTAATGATAACTGGTCGCTGAGCATTTGCTTGATGATACTGGTTGGTATATTGAATTTTGATAGGAAGTATTCTGATATTGGGCCGGAGTAGAACCTCATATGGTATTCTTCTTTCTGGTTAGGCTGTAGATCAACCGGTTTAAACTCTATCCTTACTAGTGTTGAAGTAGTTCCTCCTGGAGCAGTCTCGAACCATACGTAGGATGTTTTAGCTATCGTCTCCTGATCTGCCATTTCCAGTATTTCAACCCATCCCCACGGGGATGGATCAGTGGAGTTATCTATGAGGCCTATAGCTAACGCGTCTCCATCAACTTTGACTGGGCCGCCTGGTAGGCCCCCGCTCCAACTAGTTCCCTGAGTGTAGTGTTCAAGGGTTCCGTCTTTATGGATTATGAACTGGCCGTCATTAGCATTGTCTTTACCGAGTAATCCTACCATTTCTATTCCGGGACCTATGGGCCTGCCCCATGCTTGTGTTAAGTCGATCTTTATCTCTTGGCTCCCAGTATTTATAAGGGTCATGTTGAAGTCCATCCAGAAGGTTTTCTTGTATAGTTTAAACGTCTTGATAACTTGTAGCCCGTTGAAGGGGTCTTCAGTTATCGTATAGGTGATTTTGAAGAGTGTATAGTTATCTGTATCCTCAACCACTTCAGCATTAGCCGGCGTTGTCAGGGCTTTACCATACCATGGATTATTATCGCTTATTAAATCCCATAGCACGGTTTTTGGAGCCGGAGACAAACCGCCGCCTCTAAGTCCTCCAACACCATCGGTTCCAACAGGTGTATTTGCAAAGCTGTTACAAGTCGCGATGACGTTAGCAAGTGCACCACCATGTTCTAGGTCGAACTCCAGCTTGATAAAGCCGTTCTCAACCGTCCAATAATTCTGGCCCTGCCCGAAAGCCGCAGGGATCGCAAGGGATATAGGCGCTAATAATAAGATTATTAACGCTATACCTAGAGTCTTCCCGCTCCTTAACACTTACTATCACCATTTCTTAATGGTTTTAGAATGCACTATTAAAAACTATTTATTTAGCCTTATAGTTAAGTCTTTACTTGTTAAATCAATTGATTCAAGCTCTTAGCTAGAATGATCAAGCCGTATGGGAGTATTTTATCCTTAAATACTACTTGATCGTGTAGGGGGGTGATTAAGTATCCTTTATAGATTCCTGAGGGATTAATTATGTATAAAGCCTGTACGGTGAATAATAGGATCGCTACTCTACGCCAATCTAAACCGTCAATAAATGCTTCAACCACTTTATCCCTATAGAGTAGTCTTTTCTTCAACTCATTGTAAACATCTATATCTTCAATCCTCATAGCCTCCAGTAAGTCATTAATTGATAAACCTTGTTCTTTGAGGAGGTCTAGTAATGCATTAGCTGCTGTTATATAGTACTGTTTTTCACCACTCCGTGCAGAAGGCATCCCTCGCAATTTCTACCGCCTCGTCGAGCCTCTTCTCCGGTGCTTTAACCAGTGTTGTCTGTACATAATCCGGCTTAATACACTTGTTAACTCTCTCCACTAGTACTCCATACTTTAACGGCTTTACTAGTTTGTGCCGGATATAATATATGGAGACGTTGTTTTTCTCGATAGGCTCTAGAATCGTCATTCTCGGGACAATTCTTTTAATTATCCTCTCCCTAGTTTCCCCATACTTTTCCTTATCAACGGCTACGTAGCTTGGAAGTGCGAATTGTACTACGTGTATTTTCTTATCCCTAGATAATAGGTAAGCCATGCTAAAACCGATCTTAAAAACTCTTTCCACAATGAAATAGCCGCTGTAAAGTCTCAGCCCAATACCCATTAATCTCCATTCGACTTTTTCGTTTATGATTGGGTGACAGTTTATGCCTGAGAGTATTTGGCTGAAGAGTGTTTGTGAAGCTTTTACTCCATCCATTTGTGTTATGAATAGTCTCTCTGTTTCACTGCATCTCCATGATGCTGTTAATACTTTTGTCTTACCGGTTAAGATGTCCATGTATCCTTGATGTGTTTTAACGTTTATTTTCAGCCTACTCTTGCGATTATACCCTTTCTTCTCAAGTTTTGATAGGTATGATTCATAGTCTTTGAATGGTTTCTTCCCGCTTTTACTCCTCCGCCAGTATATTTCTAGTTTGGCTCCCTCTGGTGGTGCAGCTATTATTACTCCATTGATCGTTGTTCCACCTTCACTGGTTACCTCCCAGTCTTCCGGTAGTTTTAATGAGACATGGTTCCATGAGATCGTTTTCAAACTTGTTCTTCCCCTTCCGGTATAATTACTTCGATAAGCCCTTTTTCCACTAGCATTCTTAGATAGGTATAAACTGCTATCTCCATATTCCTCCTAGACATGCCTGTCTTCTTCACCATGTGTTTCACAATGTCTTCAACCGTGTGTTTTCCATCGCAGAGCTTCCATACCTCAGTCCCCATCTTGTCTAGGACTACCCTCTTATATTTAGGGAGTGGTGTTAATGATAAAGCTTTGAGTATCCTACCCTTTAAGCCCTTATACTCGATCTCTACGAGTATTACCGCGTTACCCTCCTCGTCTAATTCATAGTCTTCAGTTATTCTTATAGGCCTAGATTTTAACCAGGCTTCACGCGGTATCCTAATACCTTTTCTGGGCATTCTTCTCTAACCAGCGTAGATCATTAATGCTTTCCTAGCCGATTTCTCCCAGGTATATTCTAGGGCTCTATTATGTGATGACTTCCTAATAATCCATGGCGCTTCAGGGTTGCTGTATAGTAGTTTTCTTAGTGTTTTATCGTTTATCCTCTCAACTAGTCTATACCACTCCTTACTCCATGGTTCATAGTAGCCTGTCTCCATGAATAATAATGCGTCGGATAGCTTCGCGGCTAGATCAACCGGATCGCCAGGCTCAACATGTAGCCCAGTACCATCGAGGCCATAGGTATGTATGTCTTTTACTGTTTCCGCTAAGCCCCCGATCCTCGATGCTACGATCATGTTACCCGTTAACATTCCCTCAAGAGCTACGAGGCCGAAGGGTTCGTAGAGGCTTGGTATCACCATTACATCGCTCGATATATGAGCTAGGTAGAAGAGGCTCTTCGCTTTACCAAATATTACCCTCAGGTTTTCCCTATACAGGCTAACTGCTTCAACTAGTTCTCTAGCAAGCCTCCTCTCACCCCATACTGGGAGGAGTAGCAGGAGTATCCTAGCATTCGGCACGTTGAAAACCACGTCCTCGATCGATTTTAATAATACATGGACCCCCTTCTGCCTTGCAAGTCTACCAGTCATAATTACTAGGGGTCCTTCAGCCATGAAAGGCTTTGTCTTACCATCAGGCATTAATGGGTCTAGACTTATTCTTTTGAGGAATTCGCGGAATTCTCGATCAGTTATAACCGGCTCGTCTTGAGGCATATTACCTAGTGCTTTAAGCTCTGTATAGGTTCTGAGGCTTCTACGGTTATTGGGTTTAAATATATTGATTTCTCTCAGAATACCAGGGTAGATCCTAATAACTGAATTGATTATTTCGGGTAGTTTCCAGGTAGTAGCGTTGGGTATGTAGTCGAAGTATTTCTCGAGGTCCCAGCCAAGCCTTTTAACAAGTTCCTTAATATACTCCTTGCTCACAGTAACTGTTTTATCACTTATAAGAGCTCCTAGTCTATCAGCGTATCCATTTGATAACTCATGGTATTCCCTGATCGTTTTCCACCCATATATCCCCCTAATAGGTATATGCGGGTCCAGTCCGATATCTGTGGAAATCTGATCTAATTCCAGCAAGGTCCTTGATAGTAAATGTATTTGATAAATGAACTTCTTTTTATCACCGGGTTTTTCTAATATGGTTTTAGCTGCTATTATAACTGGTACGCTGTGCCAGTCATTGCCATGTATTACGTCGGGCCATTCGATCCCTGTCTCATTGATTTTCTCTAGTAGGATTCTTACTAGGATACTCCAGGTTCTTATTTTATCCATCATGTGGGTGGGCGAGTATACTTCTGGGTGATCTAGTATTCCTCCAGTGAAAATTATATGGGGTGTTGGGGGTTTATCGTATAGGTAGACTTTATGGTTTACGTTGTTAATGTTTATAGATAGTAATTCTTCTAAATGATCTCTTCCGAGCTTCTCTGTGAAGCCGTGGTTCGGGGTTAAAACGTATGCGTTATGGCCGTGTTTCTTCAAGGCTTCCCCGAGTCTCGGAGGTACTTCTGCTAGTCCCCCGACTTTAACCGTATATGTTGACTCGAAGCTTAACAGCCAGATGTTCAATATGGATAAGCCTCCTCCCTACGATACTGTTTGATCATTTTGTTCATAGTAGTTCCAGTTTTACAGTAAGCTCTTCTCTATCCCCGGGTTCTAGGTTTTTCTCCCTGATAATCATCACCGCTACACCCTGCGGTATAGGCCTAAACCCTTTCTCAGTCCTTGCCAACATGTTCAGGGGGGCTATCCAGTATATCTCGTCTTTCCTAGTTGTAAGCTTGACGTCTGGGTATTCGGGTGCTTTGAACACTACTTGCCTCGTAATACCTCCCCATTCATTATCTCTTGTATAGAATTCCCCGTTAACTACGAATCCTATTGGTTCACCCTTACCTGTTCTATCGATTTTCGGGGCTAGATGGTATTCGTACCCGATCTTTGTTGTAACTGGTTTATCGCCTTTATTCTCGATTACATAGGTTGTAGATAAAGCATTATCCCTTATCATGATCCTCTTCTCAACCAGTATTCTTGATATTAGGCTTCCGGCCTGATAGTATCCGCCTAGGCTTCTCATTATTAACTCATTGCCTGGAGTGATCGATGCGCTAAACTCTTTCAACGCTAGATCGCTGTTGTCCTTGAAGGGTGTATTGTTTATCCAGTCGTGCAGTGTAGTAGAGGGATCCCATAAATGGATTCTCAAACTAACCCTGCGATACCAGTCCGGGTTAAAGCCTGAATCGTGCAGGTATGGTTCGGGGTATCTCGTCATAGTATCCTGTAGGTTGTGCTCGTAGCCATCCCGCTTAATGTCTAGTTCAAACATTGTCCCCCCATCACTTGGCTTGAAGTATGCGTTCAGCTTCTTGGACTCGTACAGTATCTCCATTTTACCATCGTAGTCGAAGTCTACCCGTTTAATTACTGGTTCGTGTTTTTCATAGTAGCCCATCTCTTCTTCAGCTATTTTCTCAGCCTTGATGAGGTTCTCGTAGATTGCTTGTCTCAGGTGGGATAGGTATATTCCACCGAATAATCCGTGCCAGTATGCATCATTACACTGGGCTAGGTAGTATAAGATCCATGCTTCCCGCGGTACCCTCGGAGCTTTTACTAGCTTACCGCGGACATATAGCATTTTCTTATGCATATTGTTGCTTTCCTTATATTTCAACTGGAAGTTTCGGAAGAACCCATTACTCCATTCTAGCATTTTATCATAGCTACCTGTGGGTAGGTAGATTAGCCCTCGCACACTATGTTCCCGAAGATATTCTGTTGGGTGGACTAGTCTTATCTCATTCCGCCTAAGCCTGAGCTTTGACAGGAAATCATTTAGCCACCACCGGGCCCAGCCTGGATCGGCCCATTCACCAAATTTCTCGGCGTCACTACCCCATACTAGTACTCTATCACCCTTATCCGTTGCCCTACTCATCATGTAGTTGAATACTTCCTCGCTACTACTCCATGGTAGGACGTATCTAAGCCCTGCCTCGATGAAGAATACCTTGACTCTCTCACCTCCTTCCTCGGTAATCCATGCATAGTAGGCATCTTCTTGTGGATGACCCGCTCTCAACAATGTTGAATCATCTATTAACACGTACTCTATACCATTCTCAGCTAATGGTACCGGTAGACTAGGCTCCCAAACCCTCTCCGGTAGCCAGAGACCCCTAGGCTTTACACCGAAGTATTTCTCGAATAAACGAATGTACTCCCTAACCTGGTTCACGCGATCACTATAGGGTAGTAGAGGCAGGATCGCTTCGCCGAGGCTGCCTGCTAGGAATTCTATCGTACCATAGTCTCCGAGCTTAGCAATCTCCTCGAGCCAGTCCGGGTGATTCTCGATCATGTATAAGAGTAGTGGACCGCTAATGTGGACGGTGAAGTGTAAGTCTGCATATTTCTTAAATATTTCTAGGAGTAGCTTATAGCTATTCTCATATATTCTCTCATTAATCCATTTCAACTGGCCGTGGGGCTGGTGGAAGTGTATAGTGAATATAAAGTTTACACTAGCCATTGCTTCCTCGCCATTTAAGAGTCTTTACCTGCGGGATTAAAAATGGTAATCGTACCCTGCGAGTAGTTACTAGTTATTTATTGAAATAGTTCTTTAAAATTCTCCGGACAATGTTAACGGCTTCATCAACTGGTGTTGTAGATGCTACGGCTTCATTTATCTCATCAACAAGGTCTTTTAAACCATAAACATGTTCCAGCCACGCCTGTATATCGCCTCTCCTTAAATGGTAGATTACTGAATCTCTTGGTACGCGATCTAGGGCTTCGATCAACTCCCTGATACTCGAAGCATGTATTCC
>WAON01000252.1 GCA_015521265.1 Desulfurococcales archaeon | reverse complement strand
GTATCGCAGATATGGATTTCGGAGAAACAGTGGTAGATAGGATAGTGCTGAAGAAAAGTATACTAACACCCTACGGGCCAATATATTCCGATATATGTAGTGTTAGGGCTGAAGAATGAGTCTAGGAGAAGTCGAGAAAAAGGTTTTAGAAAAAATTAAGCCTCGTAGAGAAGAATACGAGTTATTAATGAATGCTTATCGTAGAATAGAAGCTATTATATACAAAATACTTAATAAACACGGTATAGAAGCCGAAGTAACACTGCAAGGCAGTGTAGCGCATGATACATGGCTTAGCGGTGAAAGAGATCTCGACGTATTCGTCTTATTCCCAAAGGAGTGGAGTATCGAGGATCTCAGGAATAAGGGGTTCTCCATATTACTTGAAGCTGCTGAAGAGATCGGCAACTATAATATTAGATACGCGGAGCACCCCTATGTTAGAGTAATTCTAGATAGTGTTCAAGCAGATCTGGTCCCCGCATTCAAGATCGATTCTCCAAGAGAGATTCGAACAGCTGTCGATAGAACACCCTTCCACACACAGTATGTTAATGAGCATTTAAATGAAGAATTAAGAGATCACGTTAGGCTTTTTAAGAGATTTTTAAAGGGGTTAGGGATCTATGGTGCTGAGGTTAGAGTCAGGGGTTTTTCGGGTTATCTCTCCGAGTTATTAATAATAAAGTATGGAAGCTTCCCGAAGATTATAAGTGAGGCATCGAAGTGGAAAGCACCCGTATTTATAGATACGGTAGGAAACACGAGGATCTTTAAGGTTTTAAGGAGGAAATACCCAGAATCTATAATGTATGTTCCCGACCCCGTTGATCCCTTGAGGAACGTGGCCGCCGCTGTTTCTCTATATAGTCTAGCAACATTAGTTATTGCTTCCAACTGTTACCGTGTAAATCCCTGTATAGAATACTATTACCCTAGTTTGGGGAGTTTAGATATAGATTTCTCCTTTATCGATGGTAGATGTTTAGTTCTAGTCACTGTGGAGAGTGATGAGTTTTCCAGGTTACCACCCGATGTTTTATGGGGTGAATTACACCGGGTAACTGATCGTGCCGTAAAACTTGCCGAAAGATTCGGGTTTAGCGTCGTTGATTGGAGTGATTGGACTGATGAAGGGAGAATAGCTGTTATAGGATTAGAAGTTGATGAATGTAGTAAGGAATACCCAAAACTATACCAAGGCCCACCCTATTACTCGAGTAAGCGTGTCTTAGACTTTATCTCTAAGCATGTATTTAGAGGTAGTATTGGGCCTTGGATTAGGAGGGATGGTTTACTCCTAGCTTTGGGTCCTAGGAAATACGTTTCTATAAGAGACTTATTGATTGATAGGTCTTGGGAATACATGGTTGCACCACATTTCCGCGGGTTAACACCTAGAGTCTATGTTCTCGGCGAGGATCCACTGGATATTCTCGATTTAATGGATAAGGACTGGGTTGTTGGGTTCGTGTTTAAGAGGAGGGATTGGATTAATTGCTGCATAAAATAGAGGCTGATGATGATTATACAAGGTTTATACTGTGCTTCCCGAGAGAACAATGCAGTGAGAGAATTCTTTTAGAAAGAATTAATAATTTGAAGATGCTTGGAGTTTCTGGTTTTGTTGAATATGGGAGGAATCTATTTGGCTATAGGGTTCTAGGTAAAGGGTATTCTTCAATAACAGTATTAGGATATCATAACGAGTATGGTAAGGTTGTTGTTAAGGTTAGAAGGCTCGATAGTCGTAGACGTAGCCTCGAGTATGAAGGAATGATCATGGATTATCTCTCGCCGACTCTAATACCCCCTTTGATATATGGTTATTCGAGGGATTTCATAGTTATGGAGTATATAGATTGTCCCAGCATTATAGATGTACTTAGACGAAACAATGATAGTCTCCGTAAAATGCTATTCAGGATCCTTGCTTCGCTTTATCTCGTAGACATGCTTGCTATCGATCATGGAGAACTGAATAGACCTAGTAGTCATATGTATATCTGTCCAAATGGGCAGGTTAGAATTATTGACTGGGAGAGTGCTAGGCTTAGTTTTAAACCGCACAACCTTACAATGTTTATGTCATACTTATTCTTCAGGAGTAGGTTGATTAACATAGACGGAATGCTTAGGAAGAAACTCTTGTATATTTTAAGGCTTTACAAAAACTATCCAGCTAAAGGTTTCATGGGGCTTTTAGGCTTCTTGCGCAGTCATGAAGTCGTGGTTGGGTAGGTTTATCCGCGATAATAGGTTTCCAGTCATAGCTTCATTAATGTGTCTTTCGAATTCTGAAATTGTATATCTTGGTCTAGGCCTTATTTTTATATCTTTAATATTTGGTATACTTAATTCATGTTTGCACCTTGGACATACACCGCCAGTAACTAGCATTATTTCACTGGGTGTAGGTATTCCGTAATAGTCTTGTCCTACTTCCTTAAACTCCCATATAACATATCCACAGTGTTTACAGACGTATCTGACGACCATTTAATTACACCCATGATTAAATGCTCTGACGAAAATATATAATAGTTCGTACCGGTAATACTTTAAACAATTGTTTAAAAATCATTTAATTGGTAATACCAGTAGGGTAATACTAACCCGATAATACGGATTAATCAGCCGTATAAGGTATTACTAGGGAAAATACTTATAAGTGGAACACTAGTGGGAAAAGACAGCGTTGTAAAGAATAAAAACCGGTTACATTCATTAATATTCACAGACCCGTAAAGGGGCCGTAGTCTAGCTTGGCTAGGATGCCGGCCTGGGGGGATACCCCGCGCCTAGCCAAGGCCTGGTGTCACGGAGCGCCGGTGATCCCGGGTTCAAATCCCGGCGGCCCCATTCCCGCGTAACTATTTTACTCATGTTTTAATTCAAAGAATTCTATATCCAATAATTAGTTTTCTGAAAAGGATTGTTGAAGTAGGTAGAAATGCATTATATGTATTTAGGAATTGAGTGAGAGGATAGATCATGGTATTGTAGAATTCTTTACTCTTCCCCCATTTCTCTCCTAGCAATCCATCCGGCACGGTATTTCCATAGTGCTGGAGGTGTCCAAATTATCCATGCCGGTATTTTCTTTATGAACTCGTATGTTTCATCCCAGCCTTCGAATCCGAGTTTTTTAGTTAGTTCATCTAGACTCATTGGTCGATGTAGGTATTCTCTTATAATTTCTAATGTTTCCTCATTGATCTCTATTTCCTTGTCTCCAACTCTTACAACATATATTGGCTGTTTCTCCTCGCTCATATCTTATTCATCCCTCACTACTCTTTGCCGTTAAGTTTTATGGGGTAAACCTTTATTAATTTAATCCGCCGATGATGACGCGTTCCAGCACTTAGAAATAATAAATGCTGTGTTATTA
>WAON01000251.1 GCA_015521265.1 Desulfurococcales archaeon | reverse complement strand
GGGTAGGAGGCTCTACTACTCGGCATCTATTAATGGACTCGTAGAATATGTACGGGAGCACCTGGAAAAGATTAGTACTAGCTTATCGGCTGCTTCACAGGCTGTAAAGGATATTAATGCATCCCGCATCCTCTCCGAGCTGTCCAACGAGTTGAAAAAAGCTGTTAAGAGGGGTGTTCAAGAATGAATTGGCTCAGGGTTTTGGAGGAGGATAATATACACGTAATCATAGGCTTAGGCGAGAAGGGACGGGATACTAGTATAGCGACTTACGCGGCAATGGCTAGGCTGTCGGCGGAGAAGCGTAGGAGGAGGTTTACCGTACACGTAGTATCTATGAAGCCCAGGCCACTATACATGGAGGATCTCAGGGAATTACTGCAGAGCAACATAGCCTACACGATCACGGTCAGATACCACGACTTCGACTTCAAAAAGATCAATGAACTAGTAGAAGAACTGTTGGGGGAGAAAAGAATGGTTTACGGGGTAGTATCAAGCGACCTAGCCGAGCTAGCCAAGCTACTCGAGGAAAAAGGGGTTCCGGTCGAAAAAGTCTAGATGGGGGTGGTTTTGATGGATGGCTTCGAAATAGTATTATCTACAGATAGGACTATGATGAGCAACCACCATGGCAAGGAATTCCTAGGATTCATGGCTACCGGGCCAGCTATCGGCGTGCCGGAAAAGCTATGGGAGTATATTGCCGCACCAAAAGTAAAAGTTGATAGTCTAGGGAGGCCTAGAGAAGCACCCTACGGTATGAGGAAGGTTGAAGCAAAACTGCTGGAGGCAGGTTATAAAGCCGCAATAATAGACCCAGACCACTTGCACAAACACTTGAAGACGATGAAGATACTAATGATCGGGCACCACGACTACTTCGCCTATGGCCCGCCAAGCAGTGAATGGTGGAGCATAACCGGTAAAGAACCAATAAACCGTGTAAGCTTCAAGAAATTCATGAACAGCCCAGCTGTTAGGAAAGCTAAGGAGAAAGGGGTAAAAATCATAGCGGGAGGCCCAGCAGCATGGCAATGGCTATGGGAGCTAGAACTCTGGCAGAAGTGGGGTGTTGACACCATTATCGATGGAGAGGTTGAGAGGGTTATCGTCGACCTAGTGGAGAAGGCTCTTAACGATGAGCCCCTGCCGGACTATATCTATGTTGGACCACAGGATTCTCCGAGTATCGAGGAGATACCAGTTATAAAGGCTCCTAGCGTTAACGGGTTAGTCGAGATCATGCGTGGTTGTCCAAGGGGCTGCAAGTTCTGCAGCGTAACCCTCCGGCCGTTAAGGTTTATGCCCCTCGAGAAGATCAGGGAGGAGATCAGGGTAAACCTAAGGGGAGGAATAAAGGGCGTTATACTTCATAGTGAAGACGTATTATTATACGGTGCAGACGGTGTAAAGCCTAGGCCCGAGCCATTATTGAAGCTACACGATATGGTTGCTAAGGAAGTAGGTGAGAAGGGGGATATTGCATGGGCTCATGCAAGCCTTGCCGCGATAAAATACGCTGAAGACAATTACAAGCTGGTATCAAGGCTGATGAACGAATACATACTAAACGATCACAGGAAGTTCCTAGGAGTAGAAGTAGGGATTGAAACTCTAAGTGTAAGGCTTGCAAAAATCATAATGCCCGCTAAAGCAGCACCCTACCCGGCTGAGCAGTGGCCGGACATAGTAGAAGATGCCTTCAAGATCATGCATGAAAACAAGATAATACCTGCTGCAACGCTAATACTGGGACTACCCGAGGAGAAGCCGGAGGATGTAGCCATAACAGCTGAAATGCTCGACAGGCTGAGGCCCTACCGTAGCTTAATAGTACCAATGTTCTTCGTACCAATGGGTGCATTGAAGAAGAATAAGTGGTTTATAAGGGATAAACTCACGCCGGAACACGTCGAGGTAATGATGAAAACACTGGAACACAGCGTGTACTGGGCGGAGGACATAATCAATAAGTTCTACCTGAAAGAACCCTACCTACTACCAGTAAGGCTTGGATTAAAAATATTCCTAGCCTACGTTAAGAGGAAGGTTAAGAAGCTGAGGCCCCAGCTAGAAGCCCTTCTAAGAAAATAATCATGGTTTTTATTCATTCATCTCTTAGGAATACTTAAAACCCATTAATCAACAATAATTATTCTCTAAAGAATAATACAGCGGGGTGTAAAGCTGGAATTGCCGGTGTTCTATGTTACGACACCGATCTATTATCCAAATGCTCCACCACACCTAGGACACGCTTATACAACCATCTACGCCGACGTGCTTGCAAGGTATCATAGACTCATAGGAGACGATACATTCTTCATGACTGGAAACGATGAACACGGATTAAAACTCCAGAGAGCAGCTGAGAAGAAAGGTATTCATCCACAGCAGCTAGTCGATGAAATGGAGAAGATCTATAGGAACTACTGGAGAATGCTCGACATAAGCTACGACCACTTCATAAGGACAACCCACGACTACCACATGGAAGTAGTGAAGCATGCAATCAGTAAACTATACGATAAAGGATTAATCTACAAGGCAAGCTATGCTGGATGGTACTGTGCAGACTGTGAAAAATACTATTCACCCGGAGAATACGTTGAGATAGATGGTAAACCCTACTGTCCAATACATCGTAAACCACTAGAGTTCCTCGAGGAGGAAACTTATTATTTCAAGCTATCAGAGTTCGAAGACTACATGATCAAGCTCCTTAGTGGGAAAGACATAGTCTATCCCAGGAGCTATGCGTTAGAAGTACTAAACAAGATCAAGGCTGAAGGGCTGAGAGACGTATCTATTGCGAGGCCTAAGGAGAGGGTATGGTGGGGGGTAGAAGTACCCTTCGATAAAAACTACACGGTATACGTATGGTTCGATGCATTACTAAACTATATCAGCGGGATCGGGTATCTTAGGGACATGGAGAGGTTCAACAAGTATTGGAGCAGCGTACACCACGTAATAGGTAAGGACATATTATGGTTCCATACAGCAATCTGGTTCAGCGTGCTCAAAGCATTAGAGATAGAGCCTCCCCGGAAACTAATAGTACACGCTTTCCTATTAAACAGGGGATTGAAAATGGGGAAGAGTGCTGGAAACGTAATACCGATCGAGGCACTGGTTGAGAGATACCATGGAAGTGATGGTGTAAGATACATCCTGATGAGGATATTCAACCACACCAAGGATGTACCGGTATCAAACCAGTTATTCGACAACATATATAATAGCGAACTAGCAGACAACTATGGAAACCTAGTAAGGAGGATCGGGGTATTAGTGTTGAAGAAGCTGAAGGGCGAGGTGAGCGGTGAGGATATAGACGAGGAATTATCAAGAAGTATAACGAGCACGGTTGAGAAGTACAATAAAGCAATGGAAAACTATGACGTATCAACAGCGATCAATACAGTAGCGGAACTACTCAGAAAAGCAAACGCATACATAAACAATGTTAAACCATGGGAGAAACAAGAACCTAGAAGGGAAATGTACAGCTTGATAGAAACACTATACGCTGCAACCACAATGCTACACCCAATAATACCGGGAGCAACGAGTAGAGTATTCAAAGCCTTCAATACAGACCTGGTAAACCCAAAGGAGATCCAGCCTGGAATGAATGATTATTACCATGTAAGTGAAGCACCAATCCTATTCAAGAAAGTAAAAACACGATGAACAAGAAATACATAGTATTCTTTCATAAAACAATCAAACTTCTAGACTCGGTAAACTATTTATCACGACTACATACTATTATATGGTTAGTGAG
>WAON01000250.1 GCA_015521265.1 Desulfurococcales archaeon | reverse complement strand
CAATTATATACTGATCTCGATCAATTGGTTTTAAGGATTTACCCATTGTCTTCTTTATTGTATTGTACTCATCTATACTCATGTGAAGAATGTCGACGTATTGTAGAATACTTCTAATTACTACTCTTTGGGGAGAATATTTTACGCATTTATCGATTACCTTTCTAATAAATCCTTGAATGTCAGCTATGATCACCTCTGAGTAGGTCCATAGTTTTTTCAAGTGATTTATATCAACTTCTCCGAGGACCGGGTTTACAATAGTGTATTGTCTTGGTTCAACGTATAAGTTATTTATTGGTATTTGAGAAGCTTTACTTAATAACCATAATTTCCTGTTACCAGTTTCATCGTAATCTAGTATAAAGTAGTTTTCCCTTGTTTCATATAATGATGCATGTATGTGTTTGATAAATGTTTTCGGTAGATAAGCTTTTATTAGTGGTGAAATGTTTGAGACGATCATGTGATCTACTTTATCTTCTAGAAGCGGTGCTGAGGAGTAATAGGCTCCGCCACCGATCCTTCTCTTAATAGACCTGTTCCTTATCCTGATTTCGTCCAGTGTAAAATTTCCATAAACTATTATCATTTTCCATGCCTTCTACCCCTTCTACGCCCGGAGTGGTATTTCTTGAACATTATCCGGCCCCCATGATAATCCCTTATATGTTTTATTAAGTCCTCATCTGTGAAGAAGAAACTGTATTCATACTTATAACCTGAAATCGCTTCACCGCCTAAACATTTCTCGACGGCATTTATACATATCGGACACGCGATCATACCAGTAACCTTGTCCCGGCAAGTCTTAATAATGATTCCATTAACGTTAACCGTGTACGGTTCCCATCTAGGCTCCCATGTATAAGCCATGACACACCACTATTATTAGTAGAGTAGTGTGCGGTCACATCCGGCCTGGCCCCCTCATCGGTTTACCTCAACCAGTCTCGAGGGGGCAGGATTCGTTCATCCCGCACATTTATCATTCATAAAGTTTCGGGATTTATTATTATTCCCCGGAAATACATAGCTTATTCAGGGAATGAAGACACCGCCAGTGCCTGATAATTATGATGTCTTTTCAGCGGTCTGACCCGTGTTTATCAGCCGGTTGATCCCTCCTCACTGCTCGGTTGCAATTCTTCATCATTCACTATGTTTTCACGGTATAGTGAGTCTATAAGGTTTCTCACTAGTCCAACAATTCTGATCCTTTCATGGATTAACTTGTTACTTCTAAGTATTCTTCTTAGAAAGTCGTAGGCGAGAAGCCTTAATTCTTCTTCCTCCCTCGCAACAGTTTCCGGGTGACCCGTGTAGTTTTCCTTACCTGTCAATGCTAGAATAATCCTCCCATACCAGCACCTGGTGTTCCGCCCATTATCTGCTGCATGAATATCTGTCCCAGCGCGTCTGCGGAGTATACTAGTATTAGGGCCATTGTAGTAATGATTGCTACTCTTATCGTATTCCTCAATGTTAAATCAACTGCTTTACTCATTGCTAATGCTAGTAGTAGACTGGATACTATAACACTGATCTTCGCCTGGAATATTGCTGCATCAGCTGGCTGTAGGAGTATTGGTAGCTGGATCGATAATTGTTGACCAGCTTCTTTAACAGCCGCTGCCTGCACGCTTGAAATCTCTTTTATCATATCGTTTATCATTATACCGATCGCGACGAATACTATTAGGAAGAAGGGTGTTAGGTATGCTATTATATCGTATGCTCTAAGCATTCTACGAGCCGTCTCCCTACTATCTAGGAGATCCGTTATAAGGCCTGTAAATTCCTCTAATATCGCCGGAGTACCTCCACCTGTATCCTCTATTTCGCCGAGCAGCCAGAAAACGAATCTTCCAAGCCATGATCTTGTTGGTACTCTTACCTTGTTAAGCCTTAACCCTGCCCTAAGCTGTGCTAGTATAACGTTTAATAGTCTGTCGAAGTGTTTATTGTATGTTCTACCGCTCTCTTTTATCATGAAGAATGCCCTTATCATAGGGAAACCGATCTTCCTATACTCTGTTATATCCCTTAAAAATTCGGGCAATGCACTCTCTACCCCCTTGATCTCCGAGTGCTGAGACATGTAGTCTATACCGACAGCTACTAGTAATGAGATAAAGGCTGCTGACAACGTTAGCATAGGGTCTAGTTCTAGTATTGATAACGCCATTAATACTATGAATGGCGTTGCCCCGACGAGGAGTATATTTGTCTTATAGTAATCCTTGATCTTAGGCTGCGGGATCAATGAATCTATAGCCTGTATCATTACAACAGTTGTTAATGGGAGTATTAGGAAGTTGAAGAGCATCATTATGCTCTCAACGCCGTAGGGGAGTACTACTGCTATTAGTATGAATAGTGTTGATGACAGGAAGTATAGGATTATGAGCATTTCACCGATTCCGCCGGCTCTCTCAGCGTATAGTTTCCAATTAAGCTTTATTTCGGAAACATAGTCTTTAACCCTAGTAGTGAGGTATGCTAAAGCATCCCAACCGCTGCGGACAACTGCCGTGTAGCCGTAGATGAAGTCTCTGAATGCCCTGCTCGGGTGATCCTTTGCTAGCTTCGAAATAGCCTCTAAGGGGTCGCTTCCAAGCCTTATTTCTTTCTCAACAATCCTACCCTCCCTCTCCATTCCCGGGAACAGCGGGTTTCCTATGAGTCTGCGGAAGGCTTGATCAAGGAATAAACCGGCACTCTGGAGAACGCTAGCATAGATCGCGAAGAAGGGAAGGTCCCTCTCAACTAGCCTTTTCCTCTCACCCCTGAGCTGGCTAAACTTGATGTATGGGTAATAGATAGCTGCTACTAGTATCAGTATAAAGAGGGAGATTAGAGCGATCGCTATGTCGAAGGGTAGTACTCCATAGTATACTGCGAAACCCAGTAGTACGCCGGACGGTATTAGTAGGAAGAACATTATAACGGCCATCGCAATATATCTTGCAAGAACAATTGACGGAGAAGCTGTTGCACCCGCCGTCCTCACCAGTTGGGCTAGTTTCTGGGATTCCTCGGGTTTAATAGCTCTAACCTCCGTAGCTAATGCTACATACCATGGAAGCGGCGGCGGGGGTCGGATTGCTGTTATGAATAGGTAGACACTGATAACTGATCCTATCCCGATCATTATCGCACCCGTAATCTCAGCCTCAATCGAGCCCGGGAAAATGTATATAAGTAGTAAACCTGTTGCAGGGATCATGAGTGATAAGCCGGCTAAGCCTATCCTGCCCGGATGTAATGGGAGCGTCCTTGTCGGCGTTGGTGTAGGTGTTGGAGCCGCTGCTTTCCTACGGGATAGTATAGCCATTAGGCTTATACCCTTCTGGCTCTTAATCGTTAGATCGCTCGCTAATAGGCCTGTCAATGCACCTATAGGGATCATGAATAGTATGAATGCTGTCATTTTGTCAAGCATTAAGAACTCTGCAATATAGACAATTATCGGCGAATCCAGGAGACCTGTTAATGCAACGTATAGTAAAACAGCCGCTAAAGCCCCGAAGACTAAGCCCTCAATAATCAGGGACATAATGGTCTTATAGACTTCAGCTGTTAAAACACCCCTCTCCCTACGAGGCCTCCGCCTTCTAGGAGAAATCCTTAGCTTAGGAGCCCTGGGC
>WAON01000249.1 GCA_015521265.1 Desulfurococcales archaeon | reverse complement strand
TATATGAGGAGTCTTTTGGGGAAACTCCTCTAAGTATTCTCGCTGTGAATATATTTGTTACTGCTTCGTATCTTGTAAGGGTATTGGTATGTATTATACCTGCAATATATACTGGATATTCTTCGCCCGTATATGGCGAGTACACCTTACATAGATCCCCGGGTTTGAGGCCGTTTTTCCTAGCAGCTTCTTCGCCTAGCCAAATACATCCAATGCAATCTCCTGAGAATTTGCTTCCAGTAATAGTATAGTTCCCCATTATGACATCGCTCTTTCCTGCCTCTATTCCTCTAAGAGTTACGGGGTTTCCTTTGATCACTAGTAATCCTATAATCTCCTGGATCATCTTTTCATCACTTACCCCTAGGCTGGTGGTTATCTTCGGTGTGTATAGTAGTGATGTGTAGGGTGTGTATGTTAGTGATCCAATAATGATCGTGTTCTTAGTATTTGTAGGTATTATGATTGATTGGGATAATTGTATGGCTGAATATAAGGTTCCAATAACTAGGCCTAATACTGTGAATATTGTTAATGCTATGATGGAGGATAACAGGAATGATCTCTTATCTAGTAACCTCATAATAATGAGAATCTTCATGTTGTAATCCTCCTTACATACATAATTGCTTCAGTAGATAATCCGAGCATCGTGTAAGTAGTCAATAATGATATTATTTTCCAGGGATCGATGCTTACTATGATGTAGGGGAGTGGTGTAATTATGCGTGTAATCCATAAGCCTAGATGTAGTGTAAAATATCCCAGTAGTATCCCATATATTATAGATGCTTCTGTATAGAGTATCATGGTAAGGAATGTAGATTTCCATAGTTTTCCTCTACCTACTCCCAAATCACTAAGAATACCTAAAACATCTCTAAGCCTATACTCAATGTTCTTTATGGCTGTATAGATTAAGGGTACAATGATTACTGAGATGATCAGTGATGACTCTGCGAGTGATTCTATACTGTTGATTATGAAGTAGTAGCTCCTACCGCTGATTTCACCATTGAAAGACGAAACCTTCATTATTTGAGCCGATTGAATTAATTGGTTATAGATTGATTCATTTAAGTATATCGTGACTAAGTAGCCGTTGTAGCCTTGGTCTTTATGATAGCTGTTTATCACTGTGTTTATAGTGTGGTTGTTAATTCTGATGGTAGCTTTTATGGGGATTTTTAAGCCCAGTTTTTGTATTAGTATTCTACTTATCGATACATTAGCAAAACCATAACCGCCACGGACTACTTCAATAATTACATGGAGTTTCTTATCACCAATACTGAGTTCTCCCACTGTAAGATTTAAGACTTGACTACCCACACTACCTTTTTCTATAGGAGCTACTATGGTGTAGTAACTTGATAAAACATCGGGTATAGTAATTAATACAAAGTTAACAGCTACCGGAAAACTCAAAACCAATATAAACACTCCAACAATGTTTCTACGATGAAATAATTTAATAAATAAACTAACTAATACTATAAGATCCCTAGTCATTCTTTCCTCACAAGTTAGAGTACACTCCTTAACTAGTCTATACTAGATTGATTAACCTATAAATACATGGGATTTTATAAAATTAGGGATTTCCAGCACATAATAGACCTACTAATCGCTATAGTATGATATCATCACTAGTTATGGAGATTTTTTAGAAAAACCGTTTCCAGCCGCTGTTGAATTGTAGACAGAAATTTATAGGTGTTTTCATGGAAAATAAAAAGAATGAATAACAAGGCATCCGGGCCCGTCGTCTAGCCTGGTTAGGACGCCGCCCTCACACGGCGGAGGTCCGGGGTTCAAATCCCCGCGGGCCCATAAAGCTTACATACTATTTGTTAATTCTGTGTATCATGTCTTACCTTGAATATCGAGTATCACGCCTAGGCTGATATATAAAGCGTCCTGCGGATACAAAACGTGTTTTGCCTCTGATTTTTGGTATTTTAGAATACGAGTAGGAATAGTGTTACTGGGATGTATGTCATATTGTTTCGTGTTTTCAAGGTATCTTTAGTTAAAACTATTTTGCCCATTTCCGGGATTACACGTGTTGGCGTTCGCCTGAATTTCGACTCTATTATAAATCGGTAGCTTTCTCCTCGTTTCTTTATGCATAAGATGAAGTCTGTCTCCTTCTCCTTATCGTTATAGGGCTTCTTCCTGTACATCAGTACTCTCGAGTAGTCAACTGATGGAACCCTCTCGAATAGCTGCTGGGAGAGGAGGAGATGAGAGGCTATTACGCTCTCAACTAGTTGCCCCTTGAATCCCTCATCCGAGAGCAAATCCTTAGACTTATCATATGGATTCGGAATATTCCTGAGATAACTATAAAGCGAGTAGTATATGAAGGGGTCCAACACGTAATTCTTAACATCCACCTCAGGATTCGGCTCGC
>WAON01000248.1 GCA_015521265.1 Desulfurococcales archaeon | reverse complement strand
GATCTGTAATGCGTGATCTATCCGTGTATTCCTCTTCAACGCCGAGTATATTCCTAAGAGGACTCCTAGGCTTATACCTATAAGGTATGCTACAAATAATAATTCGAGTGTAGCAGTTAACCCACGCCAGATAATAGTTGATACCGGCTGCTTATACTCGATCGATACCCCCATGTTCCCGGTGAAAACATTCCTGATGAATAATAGGATCTGTACTGGTAGAGGCTTATCTAGGCCCAATTCTCTGCGGGCATTCATTATAGCGATCGTCGCGTTTGCTCCACGAGGCCTACCAGCCCAGATATATGCTGGATCGCCCGGTGCTAGGTATAGGAATATGTAGGAAAAAACTATGACTCCAATTATCACTAGCAGTGCCCATATCGTTCTTTTAACAACGTAGTTTAGGCTGACGGGCATCCCCGATCCTAGCCCTTAACTTCTAAGTGCCCAATGAATAACACGTACATGTATAGTGGGTTGAAGGATTCCTCAGTGATAGCTACACGTCTCGGATTATAAACGTAGGGCTTGATCTCATCCCACAAACCTATCGCTGGTGCTTCCTCATATATGATGTTCTGGGCTTTAACGTATAGCTGCATAGCCTCCTCATAGTTACTCCCCTCTAGATCCCATGCTTTATCGATCAAGCTGTTGAACAACGTGTTATTATACCCGGCCCAGTTCCACTCCTTGGAATCACTGTGTAGAAGGCTGTATAGGAAGTCGTAGGGTGATGGTAGCGTGGGCCACCAGTCATTGATGATCATGTGTGGTGCTTGATCAGGGTTATCCCATACCGTGGGGCCGGTTTCAGCCATTTGATCCCATGAAGCCGGCCTTAACTCCACGGTAATACCTAGCTGGGCTAGGCTTGCTTTAAGGATCTGTGCAAACAATGATTCCTGGCTATAGGTTCCCTCATACATTATTTCGACCTTTAAATCCTTACCGAGGAGGCCTGCTTTCTCCAAGTATTCCCTTGCTAGTGTTAAGTTGTAGGTGTAAGTGTAGTTGTCTAGGTGTCCTGGGAAGCCGTAGGGTATTAGTGAGTTATCGATCCTTCCATAGCCTCGTAGTGCTTCCCTATAAACGCGGTCCCATGGGATCGCGTGGGCTACTGCTAATCGGAACTCCGTTATGTTTGTTGGGTATCTGCGCGTGTTAAACATTAGGACGTAGTTGTGGTAGGTTGTAGTATTTACTACGCTGAAGCCCTGCTTCAATAATTTACTAATATCCTGTATTGGTACGCTTGTAGCGATATCGATCTGTCCAGCTATTAACCCGTTCTCCTGGCTCACCTCATCAGTAACGATCTTTATGATTAATACGTCTGGAGCCTTATTGATATCATAGATTTTCCAGCCCCACCAATCCTTGAACTTTACTAGTTTAACCATGCTCTCCGGATTATAGGATTCGATCATGTATGGCCCGCTTCCATCCTCGTGTCCCTGGTTGAACCAGTTGAGAAGCTTTTCATCGAGCGGTGATTTTACGCCGGATTCCTCGAGTACTTTGGGGCTATAAATGTATGATCCGTAGCTGGCTGATACTAGGAAGTCTACCCTCATAGGCTTATCCATTATGAATCTAACCGTATAGTTATCCGGCGTATCGATCCTTACAAGGTCTTCCCAAATATACCCGGGGCCCTCACCGGTTTTCTCATAGTATTCAAGAGCTCTCATAATACTGAATTTAACGGCTCGACTAGTTACTGGTGTTCCATCATGGAACCTTGCATCCCTTCTAAGATGAAAAGTCCAAATCGTGTGATTCTCGTTTGCCTCCCAGCTAGTTGCTAGTGCTGGTATAAACTTGTCCTGCAGCGGGTTATAATAGATCAACGGCTCATATACTAGTCCTAAAACTACTAGGCCGGTATCGAACTCTATGCTTGGATCGATACCTGTTATCGAGTCTTCATAAGCGTATACTAATACTTTCCTCGATGCAGTAGCATTATTAGATCCAGTCTTCCCCGAAGTGTACCAATAGTATCCCAGCCCGGCCACGATCAATACTATAAGTATTAACCCGATCAATACTGCCCTATTCATAGCAATTACCCCCGGGGGATTCCAGTATTGAAGGGGAGTATTTAAGTTCTTCGAAAATATTTAAAGAGGGGTATGGGGGATTCCAAGGGGGAAAACATAGGTTAAGGGGTATGGTGAAGGGGTATACTTGGAAGCCAAATTTCTCATAACAAGTAACACGTATTCAATGCTAGGGGCGGAAATCATTGCAACATAGTTAACAGTTAG
The DNA here is from genome assembly GCA_015521265.1 of Desulfurococcales archaeon. Lineage (GTDB taxonomy): Archaea > Thermoproteota > Thermoprotei_A > Sulfolobales > Desulfurococcaceae > WAON01. The sequence continues at coordinate 2,154 of WAON01000248.1, read as the reverse complement.
CTTCTAGTTTAAGCATGCTAGAATTATGTATATACGCTGCCTACGACTACGCTAAAAATTCCATCGAACAAATAAGTTCTGCGATAAAAGCTTTAACGATAATATCAGCTTTCTTAACTATACTCACGGCGTTGAATATAACAATTATGTAAAAATTAGTGATGGTTAAATTTGGTTAAAAAGTATTATTTTGTATATGAGAGTTTCTCCTCCATTAGATCCGTTATCGGCTTACTCTTATGACCCATATATGCTAGTGGTGGGTTCTTCTTTACCGGCTCGAGTAGTTCCTCCATTGTTGGTTTTTCTACTCGGTAGAAGATCCCTATAGGTATCTTGTCTCCCCACTCGTAGGCTTTGCGCATTGCTTCCTCCCAGTTCGTCGGGTCGTGTCCTGCTTCTTCGAGCTTGTATATTCTCTGCCTATACCACGCATAAGTGTGTAGCCGGTCGAAGGTTACACAGGGTTGTAGTACGTCTATGAAGCTGAATCCTTTATGCTTTATTGCTTCCTTAATGATCCATTTAAGGTGTTGTACGTCTCCCGCGAAGCCTCTTGCTACGAAGCTTGCCCCCAGAGCAATCATCATTGCTATCGGGTTTATTGGCTCCTCCCATTGCCCCCATGGAGTAGTCCTAGTCTTCTGTCCCTTCTCAGCTGTTGGTGATGCTTGCCCCGTGGTTAGTCCGAAAACCGTGTTGTTATGTACTATTAGTGTTACATCAGGGTTCCTCCTAACTATGTGTGGTAGATGACCCATTCCGATCCCGTATTGGTCCCCGTCTCCGGCGAAGCCTACTACTGTTAATTCCTTGTTGGCTAGTTTGATCGCTGTTATCATGGGTGCTACCCTTCCATGAATAGTATGGATCGTGTTATAGGCTAAGTAATTGGCTAGTTTACCGTGACAACCGATCCCTGTGACTACTGCTACCTTATATGGATCGATACCGAGCTCGTTGATAGCCAGTTTGAAGGCTTGAAGTATTCCGAAGTTACCACAGCCGGGGCACCATGTTATTATTGCTCCTGTTTCAGCTGGGGGTTGCTTATAGATGGACACTCATATTCACCTCCAACCCTACTTCTTGATTGCCTCGAGTATTTTATCTGCAAGAATTCTACCACGGAAAGGCCTACCATCATATTTTCCAATATGACTCGTTATTTCTAGGCCTGTCTGCATTTTTACGAGCATTCCAAGCTGCCCCCTATAGTTATACTCCACCGTTAACAGGGGCTTACCACTACTTGACCCCAGTGCTTCCAAGAACTTGTTCTTTGGGAAGGGCCATAGATAGATTAGCTGGATCATCCTTGCATGGACGCCTTCCTTTTCTAGGTGTTTCATGGCTTCCCTAACAGCCCATCCAGCCGATCCCCATGTTAACACTACAAGATCTTCGGAGCCCTTCTCGACGCCGTATGTTCTCAAGACTTCGTAGTTCTCCTCCAAGTCCTTCCTTATAAGCTCCTCCTTACACATTCTCCGCTTAAAGATCCTTGAAACCCTGGCTGGGTCCTCCGTGTATATTCCGCGTTCATCGTGCTCGCTACTCTCAGCCTTTACTAGGGCTCCCCGAGTACCTGGTGGAACCCATGGTGGTATGCAGTTTTCTGTTTCAGCGTAGGGTTTATACTCCCATCCCTCGCTAATCTTCTTCTCAGCTTCCTCCCTCGGTATTAGTGCTGGGCTTTCGACTTTTACGTCTTCTCTGAAAGCTTTAACTGATCTAGTGCTTTCAGCTAAGTGTTTGTCCTCGAGGAGTATTACTGGTACCCTATACTTCCACCCGAGGTTTAACAGCTCGATCGTTCTGTAATAAGCGTCCTCCTGATCCGCTGGAGCCGCTACTATCCTCGGGAATTCTCCGTGTCCGGCGAATATGCTGTAAAGCATGTCTCCCTGCCCGTTGTGTGTTGCTAAACCAGTGCTTGGGGCGTGTCTCATTGCTACGACGATGAATAATGGTAGCTCAAACATCCCTGCCTCGCTTAGTGTTTCATTCATTAATGCGAATCCACCACCACTAGTACCCGTCGCAGCCCTTATACCAGCCCATGTAGCTGCTAGAGCCATCTGGGCAGCTGCGATCTCAGATTCAGCTTGTATAACTGGTATTTCCTTCTTCTTCATTACTGAAACCATGTAG
>WAON01000247.1 GCA_015521265.1 Desulfurococcales archaeon | reverse complement strand
GGCTGGGCATGGAGACGATGTGATTAGTGAGCAGGCTTTTCGATGGTACATGTACGCTCAATCCAGATTACGCAGATATATCCCGTTAAAACCTTAATTACACGATCAATATAGTTATTGTGAACGACTTTTAGGGTGTTTATGAAAAATGATAAGGACCAGCCATGTTGGAAGCTTCCCATTGTCTCATAATGGGGAGAATGTTAGGAGAGTTATACGTGATCTGTGGGTGATCGGGTTAGATGTTCCACCATATCCTCAGCTAAGGAGCTTTATAGACATTTATCTTCAACCCCTTGCCGAGAATGGTTTACTGGTTGAAAAGAATGGCTTCTACTTCCTCGAGAATCCCGGGAAGCTGAGGGATCTAGGTGGTTATGAACCATTTATACCGGAAGCGGAGGAGCTCGTCAAAGCTGCTAGGGAGGGGGTTGTGGGCTTTAAATGGCTGAGGGGCCCGGTTACGGGCGTTTTCACATTGTCTTCTAGGATCTACTTGGAGAAGGATATTAGCAGGGGTCTCTACGCGACGCTATTGAGGGAACCTAGGCTTGTAGAGTATATTGCTGAATATGTTAGGAGGAACCTCGAATACCTTGCAGGTCTTGGATACAATGTTTTATTCATCGACGAACCAGTTCTCGGAGTACTCGTTGGTAGGAGGAGGATCCTCCTTGGATATAGTGAGGAATCTATTAGGGAGATTATTGAACGTGTATACCGTGGATTACCGGGAATGCATGGAATACACGTGTGCGGGAGGATCTCTCCAAGGTTATTCAAGCTCCTCTCATCGATCAAGGAACTAAACATACTAAACTTCGAATTCCACGATAACCCAATGAATAAGGAATTTATTGATAAAGAATTATTGGAGGCTAACGATAAACTCCTAGCTCCTGGGATTGCTAGCTCGAAGAACCCAGTAGTTGAAACACTTGATGAATTAAGGAAGCTGCTGGGCGAGATCATCGAGAGGGCCGGGGGGAGAGTCGACCTAGTATCAGCTGACTGCGGCTTCGGAGGATTAGCTGTTGATGAAGGCGGCCCAGAGAAGGCTTACTTGATCGGGTTGGAGAAGCTTAGGAGGATTAAGAGGGTTGTAGACGAGTTAAACGCTGCGGATAAATAACCTTATACCCTCCACTGGCTCGAAGGGGCTTGAGAGGACGTAGCCGTCAACTATGCTGTCCAGATCATTCATAGCGTTCTTTAACTCATCGGGCTCGATGTAGGGTTGTCCGAGTTTTCTGAACAGCTCCCTATTCCTCCCAATCCCCAATAGGATGAAGACATAGATCCTAGAACCCTGTCCATGGGCTTCCCGGGAAGCCTCCACTAGCTTACCATGCTTTTCAACACTATAATTTATTACTAGGTAGAAATCAGCTCCCAGCTTAATCCTCTCAATGATCTTCTCGACCGGGTAGTTTAAGCTAAGGATCAATCCCTTATCGAAACCATACTTTTTACGCTTTAAGAGTTCTAGGGCTTCCTCACTACCAATATCCTCAACGATCCTTCCCTTCCACGGCTTATCCCCGCGCAGTAGCACTAAGCCGTCTAAGCCGTATTCTCTAACAGCATTGGCTATTGATAATAGCGCTAGCCTATTAATATCGTAGAGCCTAATATGCGGATATACTCCAACCCCGTACCTGTACTTTAAATACATTGCTGTAGCAATACTGAATAATCCCGGATACCCACCGGGTCCTTCGGGTATTGAGTAGTACTTGAAGAATCCCCTCGAAACACTTAGGATCTTATCTACATCGCTCCTCTTCCAAGGTACTAGTTCGAAAAGATAATCAGTCAAGAAATCAATCCCTCCCAGCCACTCATTGTAATCGTTATCTATAGAGGTGGTGTAGTTCACCTCTTACTATGCCTGTATATATATTTTATTCATTAGTTCATCCTCTTGACCCTCACTCCTGGGCCTGGTTTTACCCCTTGTCAGGTGGACGTCCTTATTTATGAGTACTACACAATTTCATATCTTCTTTAAAAAATAATGTTGTCATTTTCTATTCCAGGGTTTCCCGTGCTTATTAGCTCTCTTTCGATGAGAATATTGTGTAGAATTCTAGAGAGGGTAAAGCCTATTGAATTCTTTTACCGAGTTTTCTGAGAGGAACTTGTGAGCTTATAGAACCTATATAATAGTACTAGTAGAATTGTGTTACGATATTGTTGGCTTACAGAGAATTATTGCCTTAAAGGGTATTAGTCTTCTTTTATATATGATTTTAAATTGAGTGGCTGGGATTTGAGTAAGGTTATCGAAGCCGTTTACGAGAAGGGTGTACTGCGTCCGTTGAGGAAGCTTGATTTGCCTGAATGTGTCAGGGTGAGGATTGAAGGGATCTACGGGCTTTTAAGGGATTGGATGATTGATGCTCAAAAGCTTAAGGATGAGTTGAGAAATATGCATGGTTGAGTTGTCTTGACACGATATTATGCCAATACTTATGCTCCAGTTAATTATTCCCAGCTTGCTTCTTGATCATCTTGTATGTTTTCCGGAATTTGAGTATGTAGATAAACCATTTAATGATCTCGCTTATTCCCAGCTTGCTCTTACCTTTTCTCCTGTTTATGAATATTATTGGTACTTCAACGATCCTGTATCCGTGGGCGTGTATTATTAGTAGTGCTTCTATAACCCATTCATAACCAGTCGATTTAGCATATTTTAATACTGCTTCTGCAGCCCTCCTATTGTATAAGCGGTAGTTTGTAGTGTGTTCATGTAGCCCCGTATGGTATAGTGTTCTTACCAGCCAGTTAGCTGTCCAGCTAATTATTCTACGGTGTATTCCCCAGTTAACAGTTCCCCCTCCCTTAATATACCTACTACCCTGTACTAGATCGGCATTGTTCATCTCCCTTATGAATCCCCTAAGGTCTTCGGGCCTATGGGATAAGTCTGCATCCATTGTTAGTATGTGTGTTACATGTTTATTCTTTAGGGCATGGCGGAATCCATCCATGATCGCTGATCCAATCCCCTTCTTCTCCATCCTAACGATAACGTTTACACCGGGGATCTCCCTTCCAAGGCTCTTCACGGCTTCAGCAGTTCCATCCGGGCTGTTATCATCTACAACTAAGTATTCATGGCTAACCCCATACTTTCTGAATTCTCCCTCAAGCCTCCTGATCATCTCTACAATGTTTTCCCTCTCATTATAGGTTGGTATAACGACTACGATGTGGTTCTCCATGAATCATCATCTAGTCTTGAAGGGGGGATTAGCGGGTTCGGGGGAAGTGATTATTTTTCTTCGTTATAGGCTTTTGCGAGTTTTCTAACAACTTCTAGCGCTGTATCAGCGTGTTTTTCAGCTGGCTTAATGTATTTTAGGATCTCGTATATTCTCAAATCTTTATCTATGATGAATGTTACCCTATTCGCCGTTGGCTTCTTAACGCCTTTCCTAAGTACATCGTATTTCTTCGCGACTTCTCCCTTCCGATCGGATAATAGCTTGAATCTTAACCCGTATTTTTCAGCGAATTTCTTAAGCTTCTCTACTGGATCAGTGCTTACCCCGAATACTACTGCTCCAAGCTCTTGGAACTTGTCTAGTAATTGGTTGAATCTAACTGCTTCCCGAGTGCATCCCGGTGTCATTGCTCGTGGGTAAAAGTATAATACTATATAGCTCCCCTTGTAATCGTGGAGTCTGATCTTTTCACCGGTATGGCTTGGTAGTGTAAAGTCTGGTGCTATATCTCCTATTTTCACCATGCTTCAATTTCACCCTTGGATTCATCTTATTATACAGTAATTGGTTTACCATATAATAATGTAATCGGAGAATACGCTCTTACAGTAATCCATGATTTTAGGTGCTTGTTCATGGTTTTTGATGATTTGATTGATGAATTGATCGAGGATCTGGCTGGAGATCTGCTGGACGAATACCCTAGGTTGTCCCTGAGTAAAGCACTGGAGATCGTGGAAACAATTGTTTCAAAGTATATAGCTAGAATTGTAAAGGCTTTATCGGGGAAGCAAGTTGGGCTCGAGGAGTTTAGACGCTATAGTCTTTACAGATTTCTTAGGAAGGAGGCTCGCCGCAGGGCCTATTATTATTTGAGGAGGTTTAAGGAGGATAATCTTTACCGGGCCTCGGGCTTAATCCGGTCGATTATTGAATGCATGGATCGGGTTGATTATGAATGTGTCCGAACTAATACTATTGAATTATTAAAGCTTCATGTATCCAGTAGGGAGAGGCTCGATTATATCATAGAATTCCTCGAGGTTATAAACAAGTATACTAGTGGTTTATTTTTTAGTGGTAGGGTCTTGGATATAGCTTGTGGATTGAATCCTCTCTACCCATTACTTGACCCTTCCAGGATTAAGCCCGTATTGATCATTGGGGTCGATAAGGATCATCAAGTGTTAGATGTGATCAAGGGGTTGGAGAGTGTTTATAATAAGCTTGGTATCAGGATTGTTTTAAGGGAGGCTGATCTATTGAGGTATCCGGATGTTTTAAGGGATTATACTGGTTTAGATGTTGCATTAATCCTTAAATTCCTACATTATGCTGAGCGTATGCGTAGGGGTATTGGTGATCGGGTTTTAAACCTTTTAGATACAAAATACATCGTTATATCTGAGCCAACGATATCCCTAGTCAAGCGTCGAGATATATTCCTTAGGGAGAAGAAGTTTATTAGAAGTCTCCTCGAGAGGAACGGCTTGCTTGAAAACATTGTTTATTCCGGGATTGTTGGTTCCGAGATAGTTTTCATCGTTGAGAAGTAATCAATTATAACGCTGGTTAAGCTTCAAGTATATGGTAATAAGTGGGGATGTGTTGGTGGATCATGGATAGGGGGGAGTTGTTCAATAAGCTTAAGGACTGCCTGGTAGACCTTGACCGGGACTGTGTATTGATGGTTGTCGATGAATTGTTGAAGAATGGTGTTAGTGCTACCGAGATAGTACTGGGTCCTCTAAGCAGTGGTATGGAGGAGATCGGTAGGCTTTACGAGGAGGGGGAGTATTTTATTGCTGAACTAGTCGAGGCAGCCGAGATCTTCAAGGAGGCTATGAAGAAGCTTGAACCACTGCTACGGGAGGAAGCTTCTAGGATGAGTAGTGCTAGGAGGAGGCTACGCATTGTCCTCGGAACTGTTAAGGGTGATGTACACGATATTGGTAAGACTCTTGTAGCTGTTATGCTCCAGGCGGCTGGGCATGAAGTAATAGATCTAGGGGTTGATGTTGACGCTGAGAAGTTCGCTGAGGCTGTAGTGAAGTATAAGCCCCACATACTCGGTATGAGCGCATTGCTAACGACTACTTCGAGATACATGAGGAAAGTGATCGAGGAGTTGGAGAAGAGGGGTCTCCGGGGTAGGGTTAAAGTCTTGGTCGGTGGAGCGGCTACTACTAGAGAGTTCGCCGAGAAGATCGGGGCTGATGGATGGGCTCCTAACGCTGTTGAAGCCGTTAAGCTCGTAAACGAGATTGCGGAGAAGATCAGTGTTGAAGAGTGAATGCATAAAGACGATGATCCACGTCGAGGATCGGGGAGATATTGAAGCCTGCATAGGGGACAATCTAGGATTAATACTGGCTGGTAAGGGATTACTACCACTACCATGCGGCGGCCGCGGATTATGCGGTCTCTGCAGGGTTAAGGTTAGAGGCAGGGTTTCCGAGCCTACCAGTTATGAGTTGATCAGGGGTTTAACAGGGGAGGAGAGGCTTGCCTGCCAGGTACGGGTACTTGGTGAAGCATGTGTCCGTCTTCCAACGGTTAGGCTTTTAAGAGTACCAATGTTCTCGATCAATGTCGAGCCTAGAACGAGGGATCCACTGGTTAAACCCCTAGTATTCGGGGAATCACTGAATCTACCGTTTAAAGCCTATAAGCCGGGGCTTGGTAGTGGTTTTAAACCCTTTATATTCGGCGGTGAAGTATTGTTCACCCGGGGGGATCCCGGGAAGATCCTATTGGTTGATCTTGGAACTACCAAGATAGCCTACCAACTAGTAGATCTAAATGGTAGCCTTATCGAGGAGGGATTCGAAGCTAACCCATTAAACACTTATGGTGCTGACATCGTTACTAGGATGACGAGGATCATCGAGGAGCCGAAGCTTTTATACGAGATGAGTAAAAAACTATTCGATAAGATTATTAGCCTACCTCGACGCGGCAAGCCTGGCTCCGTGCTTGTAGCTGGTAACAGCGTTATGACCCACATACTATACGCTCTACCGATCGACACATTAGCCTATGCGCCCTACCAGCCATTATTTAGGGGACCTATTACTTCATGGTATAAAGGCATACCCATATCCTCGGCTCCATTGATAGCGGGTTATGTTGGTGGAGATGCATACTCCGAGCTAGTAGCAACGCTAGAACTAGATCCTCCAAGGCCCTACATGATAATAGATCTCGGCACGAATACGGAGACAATACTGGTAACCGGTGGGGATATAATCGCAACTAGTACCCCTGCAGGCCCAGCATTCGAGGGGCATATTAGGAGTGGATCTATAGCCTACTATGGGGGAATAGTAAATGTAAAGGTTAAGGGCGAGGCAAGCGATGGGAGGCCGGTGTTTGAGAAGAAGATTGTTGGAGAACCGCGGGGCCTCCTAGGGACAGGTGTTATAAGCCTTGTAGCAGAACTATACAGGCACGGCTATATCGATAGAACGGGTAGGGTTAGGAAGGGATATGTTAGGAGGAATGGGGTTAAGACGTTCATTGTAGACGAGGAAAACGATATAGTGTTTACACAGCTTGACATCAGGGAGTTCCAGAAAGCACTAGCAGCAGTGAAGACTAGCTGGAGAATACTACTCGAGAAAAAGAGTCTTAAGCCGAGTGATTTAAAACTAGTATTTATCGCTGGAAGCTTCGGTTCAAGCATAGAGCCAATGGATCTAGTTGATCTAGGCCTAGTACCGGTAAAGGATGAGAAAAGGATCGTATATGCCGGGAACATGGTATTAACCGGGCTCAGAGTAATGCTTCTCCAAAAGAAATACCTTACGGGTTACCGGGAAATACTAGACAAGGTTGAACACGTAAACCTAGCCGAGGAGCCCAACTATATGGATGTCTGGATGAAAAACCTAGTTATTGGAGCTTAACAAGTTCTTCAACGCGTTGATATAGGATTTGGCGTACTGTGTTGTATGCAGTTCTAATTTTTCTAAGGAGTCGGAAACCGGTAATGCGCATCTATAATCTCCGATATCGATAAGTGTCCCTTCACAAGAGCAAGCAGTTAACAATGGTAGTACTACTAGCTTCTCTAGTAAAGTGTTAAACCTTTCACATGGGCAGCTCTTACAGGTTAGTCCATTATTGATCTCTGTACTGCATCCATATTTTTCCAATAGCATATTCGATAATACGTCTTCAACGCTCCCGCTTCTACAATTATTGTTAAGAGAACACCAGAAGAGAAGATAAACCCTTATGTTATTCTCCACAGTTTCTGCCCCATCCTTACGTAGGATCTCACAATCACGTGGAGATATCTCTATAAGCCTTGGGTTATCATAGAGAACCCTGGTATCATGATTTTTACACAATATTCTTTCTCTAGTGAGTTCATTATTGACGATCTCTAGTGCATTTCTGATCTTTTCTTTAGTATTCTCATCACTATCAATAACTGCTAGGGCTGTTCCTCCAGTATTATTCTTCAGCCATTGAATAACGATTCTTATAGCGGAGCGTACTGGCGCTAAAGATCCTCCTGCCATTATAGTATTATCCCGATTGATGGGGAGCCCGGTTAACCGACCGAGCCACACTATTAAAGCCTTATCCAGACAGCCTTCAACAAAAACGGCTATCCTCCTTCTCGAATACAAAATATGCAGCCTCTATATTTAGACTAATACATAAGCCATACGGACATCCTCCGAGCCTAGTATATAATTGACAGCATCGCATCCATCGTATTTCATAGACTTGATTATTCCGCTATCGTTTCTTAGGATAATAAGACTAGCTAAGTTTCTAAGACTACTATACTCTTCATTATTACATTTCTGTTTTGCTAATTCGTATAACCTATACATGTTCCTAGCATCTCTTTTATCAGCTCCTAATAAGGCTGCTACTAGAAACCGGGCAGCTTCGAGGCTTTGTGTAGTTAGTATAACCTGTTTATTATTGTGAACGACGCCGTCAATAATAACATAGGAGTTATCAAGGAGTAGTTCAGGATGCATTGCAGATTCTATTTCATCTATTAGAATTATATCGGAAAAGAATAGCTGAGCTCTTAAAAGGAGGCTTCTTTGAAGGCCCCTGCCCGTGCTGTAGAAGCTTACATTGAATTGTTTTCCATCGTGTTTTTCAAGTAGATATGCTGACAACATATCCCATTCATCGGAAGCTACGTCAACCTTGAAGGATTTGCTACCTATTTTGATGGTTAATTTTTCCAGTAAGTCCGGGTTTTCACGTTTTATATTACCCAGTAAGGAATCGAAGAAATTGTACGGTATGACTCCTGGTGTAACGAGGCCTAGGTTTAATTTTGTATTACTAATACACGCGTTTTTCATTGTGAGGTTTATTCCTTCCTTGGTGAGGATTAGTTTTATAGAACAATTCCTTGCATCTCCGGTTATGCTGATCTCTACAACTGGTGAATAAATTGTTAGTGTACTCTCAAGCCTTGTCTCTTTTTTCATAATTATACATGATTTACCAATATCGGTGAATCCGCAGATACGTGTCTCTTTCTGAGTTGAAGGAACCATTGAAGCTATAGAGTGCTTTTCACTTCCACGGGCTGCATGAAGAACGTATAAAAGACCCATCATTATCCTTAGATCGGTATAATTAACCGCTAACATATGGAATAAAGCTTCAATAATACTTGTTTTGCCCGCCGAATTCGGCCCTATAATAATGTTTAATCCAGGTCCAAATGAGACATCTCCAGATAGTGATCTATAATTATCAAAGACTAGGCGATCTATCTTCAAGACGAATCATCCCGATAAAGTTATTAAAGCAATCAAAGGTTTATAAGACATAGGGTAGCAAATCATATTATTCCTATATATGTATGTATTAGGG
>WAON01000246.1 GCA_015521265.1 Desulfurococcales archaeon | reverse complement strand
TTTTGGAGACTATTTTCTCGGTGAACTCCCTAGTTACCTTCTTCTTTTCTACTCGTTTACTTGTTATTACTAGTACTCCATCATTGTAGCTTATTATTCCATAGTCTTTTTGATCGCCGAGTATTTCCTCGAGTAGTATATGTATTATCATTGCTCTTACATGTGGTGCTGTGTAGTGTGTGTAGGATAGGGTGTAGAATTTGAGGCCTCTATCCTCTAGTTCGTGTAGTATTTCTAGGTATCTCTTCCACCTATGGATCCGTTCCCAGTAGTCTCGATCCCTATATATCAGTGCTTTCTCGGCTTCAACGATGTTCTTCATTGAACCAATCGCATCGCTCAACGCTACTATATCAGCCATCAAGCCGTACTGGTCCGGGCTTACCCCTGCTTCTACGAGTACTTGTGGAGGCGGTGGCTGGGCTCCTGCTTCTACGTGTGATGCTAGGGTTACTGCTAGTTTTACATTTCCCGGCTTCACCAGGTCTCCCAGCTGCTTGATCAGTTCACTTGTAATATTCTCCCCGATCCTGCCGGTCTTAGCGTAGTCGTGTAGGAATCCTGCTAGGAACAGCGTGTATTGTTGATCCTCGTCTAATCCCAGGGCTTCACCGATCATCCTTGCAGTATCTGCAACTACTAGGCTGTGCAGCCATAGGCTTGTCTCAACCCTGTATTTTCCACGTAGTAGTTTCCAGTACCCATACTTTTCGTCGAGCCTATTGATGATTAGGATTAGCTTTGTGGTTTTATCCAATTAATCATCCCCGGCTATTATTGATTATTTAGTTGTAGCGGCATAAAAGTGTTTTGATAATTAAATCCTCGAGTAAATACACACTTTCTTAAACCTACAAGCCCTGCAATAACTAGTGTTAAACGTGTGTTTAACTAGTCCCAGCTCTACCCTGCCCAGCTTATCGATCCTCCAGAGCATCCTCTTAAGCCCTAACCCGCTGCAATCATTGATCACAGTGATCGATGAGTCATGGGCTGAAAGGGCTAGTATTAAAGGCTGGGAGCCCGTATAGGCTTGATGCATGTATCCGTAGAGGCATAGCCTCGGATAAGTATGGCCCATACTGTAGGGGTTCGTAGCCGCTATCTCAACTATAATGTCTCGGAACCCGGTGTATAGTAATAAGTCGGGCCTACCTGTTAACACGTAGTTGTACTGTACCGGTTTAACACTATACTCCGGCTCCACAACCACCTCTACATCCCTATCCTCCAGCTCCCCGATTATTGTTTTCGATAATACCTTGTCCCTTAAAGCCTCCGTACCGAATAGCCTAGGCTCCCCTGATCCCTTGTATCCGTGTATCGTGTACCATGCTCTTGCTTCACATATTACCATGTCGTCAAGTATCCTCGCCGGGTATGAAGGATACCGTTCCCCTTCTCCGCTCATATTCCCTTGTCTTCTCACTACTAGATACGATGATTGTCCTCCCATAGTGGTCGTCGGGTATGTAGAAGATATGTGCAATATCTTCTCCGCTAATATAGCGGCGTATTTTCTCAGCAATTCTTTCTCCGAGACTAGTGTTCCCGCGGGTAGCGTAGACGCTCCTCGATAAGCGAGTGAAGCCTTCACTCCGCAGCATTCTAGAAATCTTCGACCTCGTCTTATTGTCCCGTATATCATATGCAACCACTACCCACAAATCCTACCACACCTTATACGTGTATCCTTGAAAAACAGTCCCTGATCGGAGTGATTCAGCTAGTTCGTGTGCTTTAACGTATATGTTTTTACGAATACTCATCCCGATACTCCTCCTATACTTGTTTAGCCATGAATAAATTGTTTTAGACAAATAAGCCGTGCTACGAGGATCCAGTAATCCCTCACCCGTAACCATAGGGTTCTTGATCCTCTGAATCCCGGATAAGACCGAGTGTATTATAACCGGCTTATACTGCTCGCTGAAATCATATACTAGGCTAAGCCTACCACTCTTCTTAACATGCATGAATCCAGCATAGGGGTCTAGTCCCGCAGCTACTAATGCATGGCTCACCAGGCCGTATAGTACCGCGTAGCCGTAGTCGATCCCTCTATTTACAACGTCGCTATTCCTAGGCTTCCTCCCCGGAAACCCGTATTCCCCGTAGAGGCTTGTGATCCTAGACCAGAAACACTTTGAACCCTCTGCCTCCACGTTTCTAAGCTCATCTATGCTACTCGCTGCCTGTATTTTCTCGAGGGCTTGGTTGAAGCATTCCTCTCCGTGATCACTGGTGATCTTCTTTGAATAATAGTATTTTAGAAGGTTTCTTAAACCAGTTATCTTAGACCTGATCAAGATCCTCGAATAATATAGGCTTAACTCCCGGTTATAACTAGCCCTGTACTGGTTAAACCTCGTCAATGTAACGGATACATTGAAGGGCCTGTGCAGGAATACATCATTCCTCCTACCATGAATCACCACTGGTATGTCGAGCCTTCCTAGGACTAGTAGTAAACCACTACTAAGCGATACCCCCCTCCCAACAATTACTAGTTCATCAATATCCGTAGCCGGAACTTCTCCTACAACCCTATTATCCTGATCCAGAACCCTAAGCACTCCGTGATCTATCCTCAACCTGTAAGGTGTATAAACTACTACGAGCAAAACCCACAACCACTGGTTAGGTATCAAGTTATATTTCCCAGAATCATTATATAATAGTGTTTGCCGGTGAACACGGGATTGATCACGCAGGAATACCGTGTAGGAGGAGTATATGTAGAAAAGGGAGAAAGGGAGATCGGTAGAGGCTTCAAGCTTAGAAGGTTCCAGGAAAAAGTATTAAAACACCTGACTGACCGGCTTGGAGATGAGAAGTTTAACGGTGTATTATTCCTATCAGCACCCACCGGTAGCGGTAAAACACTAACGCTACTCCTACCATGGGAAGCCTACAGGGAACACGGTTTTAGTAGGGGTTTTGGAGTTGTAGGCTTCTACCCTAGTAACGAATTACTCTTAGACCAGTTTGCATCTATTAAAAACCTTCTGGGGAAAATCTATGGACTACACCCGGCTGGAAACATCGGACTACCACGAAATATTTCACTACTCGTAAACGATGAAGGCATGAAAGTAGTTGTTACACTCATTAGTGGGAGGATCCTTAAAGAACTAGAGCCCCATTACCCCGGTAGGAATCACTTAGAGATACTCGAGGAGCTTGCGAGCACTGTTAGCCGGCTGGGCCCAGACTATAAGATCGTTTTATCCACGCCAGACCTACACTACTACCTGGAACTCGGACTATACACTAATCCACAGCAAGCAGTTGAATGGCTAAACAGTGTCCTCCGCGGTGAGGAGCCTAGGGTTACAGGGCTTAAGGATAGGCTTTCAATGATTGGGAGGGTCTTGTTAAGGCTTGGATACGGCCCGGTAGTCTTCTATGATGAATACCACTCGTGGAGCCTCCTAGACTACCTTACAAGTCTTGCCTTGATCTCTATTATGAGCAGTGAGAAAATAGTTGTATTATCATCGGCAACGCCTCTCGACAGGGTGAAGAAGCACCTGGAAGATCAGGGGGTTGAAGTATTTGGTGAAGTAAACGCTGAGCCCAGTAGCAGCGGGGACTTAGTAAAGTCTCCTACGAGACTAGTAGTTTACGGTTATGATAAAAGGGATGCTGGGGGTGGATTGATCAATATTTATAATGCTCAGAAAATGATCCCCATGCACCTGGAGAATAATCACAGCCTACTAAGCGAACATGCTGAAGCTAATGATGGACAGGTACTAGTAATCCTAGACAGGATCG
The DNA here is from genome assembly GCA_015521265.1 of Desulfurococcales archaeon. Lineage (GTDB taxonomy): Archaea > Thermoproteota > Thermoprotei_A > Sulfolobales > Desulfurococcaceae > WAON01. Next base: position 3,590 of record WAON01000246.1, on the reverse strand, counting down.
CTTACGCTGTAGAAGCCTACAACGTACTGGTTTCTAGAAATATTAGTTCATCACTGGTAACCGGTTTCCGTAAAATAGGTGATCCCGTTAGTTCATTATTCATTGTTGGGAATAAAGCTATTGAGCTCGGAATAGATAATCCTAGGGCTACTACGGGGGTTGTAACCGGTAAATCCTACTCCTCCATAATACAGAGGATAGGCCGTATAGGTAGGAGGAAGCCTCCCGGAACGGGTGAGTCCCTGATACACCTTGTTATTAGTAGGGGGAAGCTCGAAGAGTTAACAGGTGTAATAGGTAGTGGGGAGAATATATCGTATACGGTGTTATCTATGGGTTTGAGCAGGGTTTTACCCTCGGAGCTTAGGCTGCAATGGCTATATGAGACTGTGGTTGGCCGGGAGTATGTTGATCTACTTAAGAAATTATATGGTGAGAAGCTGAGGATAATCTACTCGGGCGGAACACCACCCGTAGTAAAGGCTCCTAGGATTGAAGCTCATCGTTATAAACGCTTAGCCGGGATTATGAAGTGTTTTACCGGTGTAGAGCATGAATTATTAGAGCTTAGGACTAGCGGGGTTGAAGCTAGGTATAAGTTTGCCGAGACAGGCGAGGAGGGAGTATATGACCTGCTAACTATTCTTAGAAACTATCCATTGATCAGTGTCGATTATAGGAGTAATGAACCAGTAATTACTATATCGGATAAGCCGAACCCGGAGCCGAACCCTATAACAGGATGGATTGGTAGGGGCATTATAACGAGGAGTTTACGTAGAAAACGCGTAGTCTCGGGCAAGCTAAGGGGTTTCTGGGAGAACCGCCGGGAATCGAGTAGGTTGAAATTACTCTATAATGCTCGGAGTATCGATGAATTATTCAGAGCTATGAGGAAACCAGGGGAGATCAGGAATATGCTTGAAAGCTTGATGGAGGATAAACCGGCAACACTCTATGCTACAAACGATAGAGGAATCATTAAGATAATGGAATACCTCACCTACACAAGCTACGCTATACCAGTTGAAGCAAGGGATATTAGTGGGAGAGAAGTCTACCTCCTAATCGGTAAACTAGCAATACTACCCTACATGCTCGACAAGGAATTAAAGGAACCAATATGTGTCTAGCACTACTCGAGGAATAAGCTGATCCAAACAGTACCTCTACTCAGCCCGATAGCTAACCTCCGTTGCAGCAAGCGCTTGCCTTACTATGCTCCACTTTTTCATTTTTCGGAGAGTTAGTTAGTCTTGTTATCAGGTAATTTTTTAATGATAGATTCTGCTGTGTGGTTTATGCATATTTTTATTTCGTCGTGCTCCTCCTCGTATATCTATTGATTATCCAGGCTATAATGTATCCGGTAATGATGCCTCCTATTCCGGTGATTATGTCTATTATTATTGGCTGGGGATTGTATTGGTTTGTATTACTAGATCGGTTTTCTCGTCGTGTTGTTTTGGTTGGAGTTCTTGATGTGGTTGATATAGTTGTTTTTGTTAATGGAGCCTGTTCTGATTCTACTGGTGATTCCGTGTGGGTGGGCTTGGTTTGTGTTGGTGTCGTGGTTGTAGTGTTGTTGATTTGTTTTGGGGTTTGGTTCCCCGTAGTACTGCATTTCTCGAGGTGTGGTGGTAGTGTTATGTTTCCAAAGTATAGTGTTACGTTGATCTCCTTCTCCTCCAGTGTTTTCAAGTCTATGCTTGAAATATTGACGAGGTTTAACGAGTGTACTCTTCCATGATAGTCGAGGTATAGCCATAGTCCCCAGGTATTATTCATTCCTACTACGAGCATGTAGGGGGCATAGTAGTAATATGTCCCCATACCATTACGGTCTACGTAGTCGTAGTATATGGTAATGATCCTTAAATCATTAATACTATAGTTTCTAGGTACTATCCCGTTTAGTTCAAGCTTCCAGTTATAGGCTTCAGCGATCTTCCCCAGTAATCCCTCATTAACAGTTATAACCCTAACATCAATATCAGCATGGTTCGGCGTAGGTATAGCCCCCAGGAAATACTGGAATACAAGGCCTTTACGAACAGGGTTATCTGGATCCATCCCCCTAACAATTACTGGGTAGACCAGCCTATACCCGTTGTAAATTAGGTAATACTTCTCATAGGGATGTATGTAGACAGTATATGATCCATCACTATTATTCACAATATAAGCATCCCGGCCATAAACCCTATAGGGATCACTTGGAAGACGAGTAACATTAACTATTTCCTCACCAAATAAGCCTCCATAAACCACTGTAAGATTCTGATTAAAGAGCTCATAATAGGCACAATATAGGATATAGTATCGTAGACAATAAGAAAACTCCGGGCCAAGCCTCCTAAAGGGATAATCATAGCCTGTTCCAACCCTAATCAGTATCATATCTGTAGGTGTTACACGGATCTCAACTAGCGTATCATTAATGTATATATAGTGCCATGCAACCTCCATTCCCAGATTATTTGTATACAAAGTATAGTTATATATAATTATGCTTGGAGGTTTCTTACTGTAACACTCACTGATAATATTGATCATTGGTGAAGAAATAGTTTGATATAATATTGTATAATCTGGGCTCCTCCTATTGTAGACCGGTATAGTGATTAGGCGATGGCCGATTAAGCTTGTTGCTGGAATTCCTTGATCGGCTTGTATTTTGGGGAATTGTATTAAAGCGGTTAAAACAATGAACAATAATAGAGTAGTGATCATCTTCATATTATGGGCACCGCATCACTTATATTTCCGTTTTAAACCGATTAGCAAGCCTATTGCAATGCCTATGGTGAATATTATTAACTGTGCATAGTAGCTGCTGCGTGTATTCCCGCCTTTGAAGCCGCTTGTTTCTACTTGAGTGTTATTATTATTGTTGGGTTTGGGAGTCGGTGTACTGGTCGCGTTATTATTGGTTACTGGGCCTGCTTTACTGGTTTCACCGGGTTCTTTAACGTTATTGTTCGCTATGCTATTGTTATTAATGGAAGCGCTGCTGGGGATGGGTTATTGTTGTTATTCTGCCCGTTGTTTATGGATGTTTCATTTTGTTCTTGGTCTTCCCCGTTCTGCGGGGTTCCCGTATTAGCGCTGTTGTCTCCAGTACCGTTATTGCCTGTATTACTACTATTATTCGTCCCCGTATTCGTTTCTGTTCCATTATAGGGAGTGAATATTTCTGTTAGGTTAATATAGCTGTCATAAGGTTTATACGGCCCCATTAACTCCCCTGCAAATATGAATAGGGGTGTTCCATTCGGCAATATGTTGAGCCACTGGTATACCGTGTTATCAATGCCTGATACAACGATCCATGGTGTGTAATAATATGAGCCATTGTATCGCCATAGCCGGTAGAACATGTCATGAACGGTGATATTACTAGGCGTATAGTCTTGCTCGGGGTATAGTAGTAGGGCGAGAGCGTAGTTGTAGAGGTCTGCGATTCGACTTATCGTATCATTGGTTATAGTAATATTTACGACCTTGTACACTCTTCCAAGTATGAATGGGTTAGCTATTAACAAGTACTTTATGCGGAAACCCATAATAGATCCGTTAACGCCCTTCAC
>WAON01000245.1 GCA_015521265.1 Desulfurococcales archaeon | reverse complement strand
TCCTATAGAAGTCTTTATTCTATTCATCGCATTTGACACTAAACTAGCTTTTTGCGTATCTAGATTTTTCAATCCTTTCTTATACGCTTTTGCTATTTCATCCAAGTTGGTTCCAAAGCTATGGGAAAGTTTCTCTGCAAACTTTGTATAGGATTTTATCAACGCTTCAGATAAACTCACTAGAATCTCAATCTTGCTAGGCACAACGATAATGTAGTCAACATCATGTTTTTTACAAATTTGATTATCGTACAAAGAGCTACGAGCTATATTTACTTTTTTATTATCCATCGTATCGGCCAGTTCCTTATAAAAAATATTCCAAAACGGCCCTCCAACGTCCTTTTTCTTTTGATCTTTGCAAAGTTCTATGATAAGCTGGCTACTCATTGTTCATCTATTGAAATAGTAGCTTAACTTAAAAACTGGAAAGGGGTAGACGGAGGACCCCCATCTGCCCCGCATCCTTGGCCGCTAGACGACCCGGCTATGCTGCTCTGGTGTAATTTTATGGATTAGTAGGGGTTTTTATTTATTATTGGTTGAGATTAGCTTTATTAATGGTCTTGTTATTGTGGTATAACAGTAGTTATTGTCTGGAGTGGTTGGGCCCGTAGCTCAGCTTGGTAGAGCGGCGGGCTTTTAACCCGTAGGTCCCGGGTTCGAATCCCGGCGGGCCCGCCTATAATTTTTCCTTTAGAGTAATCCTTTGGAATACATTGTCCTAGAAAGGCTGCTTGCTATTATATGGGCTAGTCTTAGGGGTTCTGGTATTGGGCTATAGATCATTAATTCTCTTAATAGTTTAACATCGATGATTCCCTGGGGATACATGTATACCTGTATTTTTTTCCAAGGTGTTTCTAAGTATATCATTTTACTATATGTCTCCTCTATGATCCTGTAACGCTCTTTATAGTCTGGGAAATGTTTTTGGAGGGCTTTCCTTATTCTTTCAAGGTTTAATGGGTACTGCTGTATTATGGTTATTGGTACGTGTGTTTCACTATAGATTACGTTGGGTTCTACTACATCGAAGCCTGCATAGGTTATACCGTCAAGCAGTACTAGTTCTGGCTTAGTATTTCGGAGAAATTCTATGATTGTCGGCGTTGTTTGTCTTGAGTCTATGGGTATTTTCTTAATTAGTATTTTTTGGATAATATACTTCTCCCTGGTTAAAACACCAACGAGCAGGGTTTTGCCCTTGCCGGATTTATAGCTTGAAGGGAAATATCCATCATCTACTCCGAAGACGGGGTTTGGGCTAGATCGATACTGCACTATCTAATACCTCGATCATTTCTGCAGGAATTTTAACTATCTTTGTTTTACCATATCTCCCCCTACTTACTACAACCGCGTTTATTAATCCGATCATGTCTAGTTCTGTTAGTATCTCGCTGATCCTTCTCTGTGTTAAGGGTTCGTAACCGTAGTTTTCCGCTGTCTTAACATACCATGAGTATACTTCACCAGTTGTTCCAGACCCCTTCTTCTTCACTAGGTCGATTACAGCCCTCAATACTAGTTTTGCGTGGAGGGGTAGGGTTGTTACGGCCTGATATATTCTCCCAAGCTCTAACTCGATAGATGCTTTCTTTACATGTTCTACTGTGATCTTTGAAGCACCCTCCCGCTCAGCTATTTCACCAGCGATTCTTAATAGGTCGAGTGCTCTCCTCGCATCACCGTGTTCTCTCGCTGCTAAGCCTGCACAGTAGGCTATGACATCGTCGCTGATCACTCCTTCAACGAAGGCTTTTTCCGCTCTCTGCTTTAAAATGTCTCGTAGCTGCTCGGCATTGTAGGGCGGGAATACTATTTCTTCTTCTCCGAGGCTGCTTTTAACCCTTGGATCGAGGTTTTCCACGAAGTTTATATCATTAGTGATCCCTATAATCGCTACGCGTGCTTTCTCGAGGTCTTCATTTATCCTTACAAGCTTGTATAGGAGGTCGTCCCCTCCTTTCCTAACATAGTAGTCGATCTCGTCTAGGACGACTACGTGTAAACCACCCCATTTATCCAGGGCTTGTATATATCTCCGATAAACTTCTGAGATCGCTATTCCGGTTGGAGGTATTCTTAACCCGGTGGTTCTAGCTATTGATGCTAGGACTCTATAAGTTGTATCAGTCTTCCTAGTATTAACGTAGGCATATAGGAATTTAGCGTTAAGCATTGATGCTTTCTCGGCTATTTTCTTCGTAACGTATTTAGCTACTGCTGTTTTACCAGTACCGGTTAAACCATAGATTAACACGTTACTGGGCCTTTCACCCCTTAAAGCAACAACTATTATCTCGGCAAGCTTCCTGATCTCGTTCTCCCGGTGAGGCAGTGTTTCCGGTATATAGTCGGGATGCAGTATTTCCTTAGACTTAAATATTCGGCTCCGCTTCTTCAGCCTCGACTGTATTATCTCGTCAATTATATCCTCTACCATAATCATCACCTGGAAAACCATAGGAATACCCACTACTTCCACTGGAAGAATAGCATAATGCTAGGAATAAAATACTAAGCGCTCATCAACCCCTAAGGAAAACACTGCCCATCTATAGGCGTAGATTGTAAAGCTTATTAGTCCAAATAAAATATGATAGACTGGAGTTAGAAGCATGGTATGGGCCGGTAGCTCAGCCTGGAAGAGCGCTCGGTTGGCATCCGAGAGGTCCCGGGTTCAAATCCCGGCCGGTCCATCAACTTCTTCCCTGCTCCATATTGTTCATGCAGCGATAGGTTTAAGAGCCTCTACAAGGATTGTGGTTTTAGACATATATCATGGTTTTAGTGGTTGATAGTTGGTATTATGTATGGGGTTGAGAATTAGCATGCCTCAAAAAACCCATCATATAAATATTTTAGAACACGAACTCGTCCCTAAACATGAAAAACTTACTCCTCAAGAAGCCGTACAGCTTTTGAAACAGCTGGGAATAAAGCCTGCACAGCTTCCATGGATAACTATTGACGACCCCGTTGTTAAAGCCCTTAAAGCTAAGCCAGGGGATATTATTAGGATTATCCGTAAAAGCCCCACGGCGGGAGAGTCAGTAGCGTATAGGTATGTAGTAGTAGACACGCTCCAGCCTAAGAAGAGGGGTGTTTAATCCTATTGACGCGGAAATCAGTAACTGTTTCATACGATGAATTCCCATCCGTCGATGATCGATGGCTGATAATGAAGAAGTTCTTCGAGGAAAAAGGACTGGTTCGACAACACCTAGACAGCTATAACAGGTTCGTAAACGAGTTATTAAACGAGATATTAGAGGAGAATAGGGAGATACCGATAGCAAACATTGGTAAAGCTGAACTCGAGAAATTCGAGGATGGAAGATATTTTAAGGCTGGGAAACCTGTTGTCCGGGTTATTGAAGGATACGATAAAGAAATCACACCTATGGAGAGTAGGCTTAGAAACCTTACATATGCTGCACCAATCGAGATCAAGATTTCAATAAAGGATCCCTATGGTAACATAATTCAGCAACCAACAATTATTAAGTTAATGGATCTACCGGTTATGCTTAAATCCGATCTAGATCCACTCAGCAGGATGACCAGTAGAGAACTAGTCGAAATAGGGGAAGACCCCAAGGATCCCGGAGGATACTTCATAATTAATGGTAGTGAAAAAGTATTAATCGCACAAGAAGACCTTGCAAGCAATAATATATTAGTCGATAAAGCTAGCGAAGGATCCTCAGCTACCCATTTAGCAAAGGTTATTAGCGTTGCTAAAGGCCGTAGGAGCCAGTTAATAATAGAGCGGAGAAAGGATGGAATAATATACGCGAACTTCCACGGTCACAGAATACCTGTTGCAATCCTAATGGCTGCGCTCGGATTAACAACACCACTGGAAATCTCGTACGCTATAAGCTTTGATCCACAAATACAGAACTACCTCTTACCAACAATAACTTATGTACAACCAATCTTTGCCTTCGAACCAATACCCGAGGATGCGACGCCTGAAGAAAAGAGAAGGATCGAGAGGAGGATGAGGGAGCAGACTAGGCTAAACGCGTTAGACTATATTGGTTCTAGAATAGCTATTGGGAGGCCTAGAGATGAACGTATAAGGAGGGCTGAGAGAGCACTTGACGAATACCTACTACCACACATAGGGACTGATCCGAAGCCCGAAACCCGGTTAAAGAAAGCATTCTTTATAGGGCAGATGGTTAATAAACTCCTAGAACTAGTTGTTGGGAGAAGGACTCCCGACGATAAAGATCATTATAGGAATAAGAGGCTTAAGCTAGCCGGGGACCTCCTAGCACAGCTTATCAGGCATTTCTTCGTAAACTATTTCAAGAAAGAGATTAAGACGGCTATTGAGCGTAACTATGCAAAGTATAGGAGGCCTGATCTGAGAATAGTGATCAAGCCCGGAATGCTTACCGATAGAATACTGCACGCAATGGCTACTGGTAACTGGCCCGGCGGTAAAACCGGTGTAAGCCAGTTACTCGATAGAACTAACTTGATGAGCTCCTATAGCCACCTTAGAAGAGTAGTATCACCACTAGCTAGAAACCAGCCGCACTTCGAAGCCCGCGAGCTCCACCCAACACAATGGGGTAGGATGTGTCCCTTCGAGACACCTGAGGGTGCAAATATCGGTTTAGTGAAGAACCTAGCATTAATGGCTTATGTAAGCGTTGGTGTTTCCGAGAGAGAAGTTGAACCAATGCTATACCGGCTCGGCGTTAAATCGTTGAAGAAGATAATTGAGGATATAAAGAAGAAGCAACTAGCCGGAGAAGAAATACCTGAAGAAATACTATCTTGGACTAGAGTCTACTTAAACGGTAGACTCATAGGCTATCATCCTAACGGTGAAAAACTCGCACATGATATTAGGAGGCTTAGAAGACAGGGAAGGATCAGTAAAGAAGTCAATGTAGCATATATCCGGGACGAATACATCAACGAAGTCTACGTCAACACTGATGCAGGGAGGATAAGGAGGCCCCTACTAATCGTTGAGAACAGCAAGTTGAAGCTTAAACCCGAGCACATTAGGAAATTGAAAAATGGCGAGTGGAGCTTCGAAGACCTAGTAGATCACGGTATTATAGAATACCTAGACGCCGACGAGGAGGAGAATGCATACATAGCCCTAGACCCAGCACAGATAACACCGGAGCACACTCATCTAGAAATATGGCCGCCCGCGATAATGGGTATAACCGCATCACTAATCCCCTACGCCGAACATAACCAGTCTCCACGTAACACCTATGAAGCCGCTATGGCTAAGCAAAGCCTAGGACTATACTCCGCTAACTTCCAGCGCAGAATGGATACCCGTGGACACCTACTACACTATCCGCAGAAACCACTAGTACAAACGAGGGCTATGGATGTTATAGGATATAATGAGAGGCCTGCAGGGCAGAACATGGTTGTAGCAGTAATGAGCTTCACCGGATACAATATCGAAGACGCACTAATAATGAATAAGAGCAGTGTCGACCGAGGACTTGCTAGGAGTACTTTCTTCCGCCTATACTCGACTACAGAGTACAGATACCCCGGTGGGCAAGAGGATAAGATAACTATTCCACAGAGCAATGTAAGGGGGTACCGTGGACCTAAAGCCTATGAGAAACTAGACGATGACGGCATCGTGTCTCCAGAGACGCAGGTTAAGGGTGGAGACGTACTTATCGGGAAGATAAGCCCACCGAGATTCATGGTTGTAGAAGAATACACTGTTGGAGGAGGATTCCAGCGACAGGATGCAAGCGTTGTAACGAGACATGGTGAAAAAGGTATTGTAGACACGGTAATGATTACGACTGATAATGAAGGTAATAAGCTTGTCAAGGTAAGGGTTAGGGACTTAAGGATTCCAGAGCTTGGAGACAAGTTTGCTTCAAGACATGGACAGAAGGGTGTACTAGGACTACTAGTTAGACAAGAAGATATGCCCTTCACCGAAGAAGGAATAGTACCCGACTTAATAATCAACCCCCACGCTTTCCCATCAAGAATGACTGTTGGACAACTCATCGAGAGCATTGCGGGTAAAGTAGCCGCACTCGAGGGCAGGATGATCGATGCAACACCATTCTACAAGGAACCTGTAGAGAACCTACTAATAACACTGAAAAAGCATGGATACCCTATGAGCGGCTTAGAAGCTATGTACGATGGTAGGACGGGTGAATTATTACAATCACCAATATTCATAGGCATAGTCTACTATCAAAAACTACACCACATGGTTGCAGACAAGATACACGCCCGTGCAAGAGGCCCCGTGCAGATATTGACAAGACAACCAACAGAGGGAAGAGCAAAGGAAGGCGGGTTAAGGTTTGGCGAGATGGAGAGGGACTGCCTAGTAGGACATGGGGCTTCACTACTACTTAAAGAACAAATGCTGGATAAAAGCGATAAGGTCACAATATACGTGTGTGAACTGTGTGGACACATTGGATACTATGATAAGATTAGGAGGAAATACGTCTGTCCAATACATA
>WAON01000244.1 GCA_015521265.1 Desulfurococcales archaeon | reverse complement strand
GCATAATATTTTATAGGGATAAAAACCCGTAGGGCATAATTTTATTAAAAACATGAATATTTTCATAATGGTTTAATAGTTTGTATGTTGAATTTGCTAGGTTATTAGTCCGTTCATTCTTAGTGCATCGGCAACTCTAGCTCCGGGCTGTACGTATATGATTCTAACACCGGACTGGGCGAGTATGTCTTCAACATTTGGTCCTAGAAGGGGTGCTAGGACTACTTGGACCCCGCTGCTTAGAAGCCATTGTGCAAGCCCTATACCGGCTCCCCCTCCGCCGTAGGCGTATGGGTTGGGTATAGAGTTAACGTTGACTGGTTTAGAACCAGAGACGTCTATGATAGTTATGAATGGGGCTCTTGCAAACACTCCCGCTACGGTAGCGTTTAGCCCTCCGGGATCATTCGTCGGTACAGCTACGCGTATAGAGCCGGGAGGTGGAGGTGGTATGGGCTGTACTGCTGGAGCCACTGGCCCCGGAGCTGGTCCCGGAGATGGGCCTCCGCGAGCCCATGGAGGGCCTCCTCCCCAACCTCTACGCCTACGCCCGTATCCGCCTCCCCAGCCTTGAGCGTATAAGTTGTTCTTCCGCATCTTCTATCACCGTTTAAACGTGTTATTTCTCGTATTTCAGGGTATGTCTTTCAGCGTATTTATGTGTTATTGCACATTAATCCTATATAAAGAATTAACTTTATATAGAATCCTACCAATCACCCGATTAGGATAGAAATGCCGCTTTAGTGATGCGTTATGAATAGGAGAGAACTCGTTATTACGAGTATTTACATCGTAGCAGTATACGCGGCAACGATCATACTTCAAATATACCAGCCGGCAACCGGCGGATACTTCAACCTTGGTGAAACAGTAATCTATATTGCCGCAATACTACACGGCCCACTCGTAGCCGGGATTGCAGGTGGTGTAGGTGCCTCACTAGCAGACCTATCAACGGGCTACTCGATCTTTGCACCGGCAACCCTGGTGATAAAGTTTACGGAAGGCTATCTGGCCGGATACCTCGTAACAAAGTATAAGGGATTATTCGCTAAGCATAGGGGGGAGCTGGCGGGATTGGTAGGTGGACTATACACTGCTCTACTAATATTTTTCGCCGTAGTATACTGGTCTGGAACAATATTTATTGGGCCGGAGCAAGTATTATCACAACCCTTCCCGTCTACGAGCATTAACATACCGTTGATCGCCTGGATCATAATAGTAGTAGTCCTAGGATCAGTCTTCACATGGGTTCTAGCTAGGAAATACGTTACGAGTTGGGAGCCTGTAGCACTATTATTAGCGGGATTAGTAATGGTTACAGGGTACTTCCTATACGAATACTTTATCAGCAACCCATTAACGGGAAGGCCTAGTTTTGAAGCAGTATTCGAAGTACCAGTTAATATTGGGCAGGCATTGATAGGGACAATACTAGCAGTACCAATAGCTGGATGGCTTAGGAGGGCTGGCTATAGTAGTGCCTACCAATAATAAACCATTGCTTCGAGCAGTTATTAGGAAGGCTGGATATCCCGATGGTTTCAGTATCGAGAATATAAGGTTTGAATTAGGGAGTGGACAAATACTAGTAGTAACAGGTCCTTCCGGGAGCGGTAAGACTACACTGATAAAAACAGTTAGTGGACTGTTAAAACTAGATAACGGCTTTCTTGATGGGGAAGTCTCTGTTGCTGGTAGGAATCCTTATAGAGAAGATCCAGAGATACTTTACAAATTGATCAGCTATATTCCTCAAGAACCATGGTATGGTATAATAGGTTATACCGTCGGGTCAGAATACTGCCTAGCATTAAGCCAGGCAGGGATTAAATGCGATGAGGAAAACCTTGAAAGATATGGGCTTGGAGAACTACTAGATCATGTAACTTACGGCTTAAGCGCTGGTCAATACCAGAGACTATTATGGGCTACAAGCATTGATCGGGAAGCCGAGCTCCTATTGATAGATGAACCACTTGTTTACATAGACAAATACTCGAAGAATACATTCATCGAATTAGTTGGAAAGCATTTAGAAGAAGGTGGATCGGCTCTAGTAGTTGATCATGAACCACTTGCTTGGAGCAGGCTAGAGCCGGAGTTAATGATCCTTCGGAATGGTATAGTCGAATACATGGGCCCGCTCAAGAATGAACTACTTTCGGAGCCCAGCATCCCAGAGAAAAAGTCTAGGCCTTATGGTGAAGTATTACTTGAAGCGAGGGGTATAGCCTACCATTACCCGGCTAGCCGATTAATTATAAGAAAGGCTAGTTTAACCCTGCGAAGAGGAGAGATCATTGGGATAACCGGGCCCAATGGATCAGGGAAGACAACGCTCTTAAAAATACTAGCAGGGCTCTTAAAACCAATTAAGGGAAGCATTGTAAAGTCCGGTAGAATAATATATATTCCCGAAGAACCCCTCCTCTACTATACACATCCAACCCCCAGAGAAGAACTCGAGAACTCGTCGAGTAGTAGGGAGGAAATAAGCGAAGTAGTCAAGCTATTCCGGCTCGATGATTTACTGGATAAGCCCTTAGCGAAGCTTAGCAGTGGGGAGAGGAGGAGGGTTGCTATAGCCTCTGCAATACTTAGAAACGCCGATATACTATTATTAGATGAGCCTTCCGCCGGCCTAGACCCTTATAACTTATCGATACTAGCTGAAACCCTTATAGGAGCTTCGATGAAGGGTGTTGGATTAATAATCGCGACACATGATCCTAGGCTAACGAGTATACTCGATAAGGTATATGTAATGTCTGGTGGTGTATTGAAACGAGTATTATAGGAGTACTTGTAGACCTAGTATACCGATCCCTCTTCCTTAAGGGGGAAGAGTCTCTTAGATCAATTCATTCATTTGTTAAAATAGTATATGTGGTACTGGTTGTTTTATCGATCATTATTGGCCGGGATAAAGCATTGATACTTTTCTTAATTGCTCAAGTACTGGTTGGTTTATTACTCATCGGGAATGAATGGGCTTCTGCATCGATCATACTCTCGAGTATACCTGCTGGATGGTATGCTTTAACAGCCTATATTGTATCGTTACTAGGAATACCTCCTTACATCTCCCTTATAGATGCATTAATGATCTATACTCGTGCATTATCCTACTCGATAACAATATTGTTCATAGCATACATGGTTAGCCCTGTGAAACTAGCCAATATATTGATAGAGCTGGGAAAACCCGGTTCATCCATAATGCCCCTATTAACATGGCGGCTCATGCCTCTTGGGTTGAAGTATATGAGGGAGTCAATGATGATTGGGGCTCTTAAAGGGGAGCCTGCTTCTAAGAGGCTTGCACCAGCTCTTGCCGCTCTCCTGGAGGCTGGGAGTAAGACGCTGTATGCAAACTATCACAGACTCGGATCACCGCCCATACACCCACTCCCAGCCCGGAACAATAAAAAATACACGTTAATAATACTGTTAACCGGCATCCTCGTATTACTCTTACAGTTTACATTATAGGCTTCTACTCAACCATTTCCTTCTTCATCAACTCCCTACCCGGCAGTACTCCCAGCGCACCGATAAGGTGTATCGAGGCGAAGAAGGTAAAGACTACCTGCCATGATCCAAGGAAGGGTACTATGTAGGGTCCAAGTATGCCTCCCAGCCTCCCAATTGTTGAAGCCCAAGCTGTACCGGCTACTCGTATACCCGTTGGATACTGTTCTGGCGTGTAAGTGTATAGGGCGGCCCAGCTACCCAAGTCGAAGAAGGCAAGAGTTATTCCGAGCAGTAGGAATAGTGGGACAGTGTTAGCTGTTGCTAGGAAGAAAGCTGATACCCCGGTTAACACTATATAGATTCCAAGGGTTTTCTTATGTCCGATTACATCTACTAGGTAAGCTGCACTATAGTATCCTGGTATTTGGGCTAGTGTTATTATTACTAGGTATTCAAGTCTATGCTTAGCTAGGTATGCTGCAAGGCTGGAGAAGCCTATTTCTGAACCATGTGTTGCTAGTAGGCGTGGGAACCAGATGAATAACCCGTAGTAACCCATAGTGATCGTGAACCATACGAGCCATAAGCCGAGGGTAGCCGGTAATAGATCCCTGCTAAACAATTCCCTAACCCTACTAATCCATGAAGCCCCCCTACCCTTAACAACTGGTAGCGGGACACGGTATTTCTCGACTAGGCGCTTAGCTTCCTCCTCCAGACCCCTCAGTAATAAGTATCTAGGGCTCTCTGGAAGTAAAAGTACGGGGAGTACTAGTAGGAAAGCTATAATAGCTATGAGTAAACCGTAAGCCATGTAACCCATGCTTTTAAGGCAGAAATAAGCTGTTAAGACCGGTATTAACCAGCCATAAGCCCAGCTACTCTCCAATAAGCTTATACGCCTACCACGGTTAACAGGCCAGCTATACTCTGAGACTAGGCTTGCTATAACTGGTAGTATTCCGCCGAGGCCGAAGCCGGTAATGATCCTCCAAGCAGAGAACCAGTAGGGATCCTTCAGTAATACAGCAATAATCCCGGCTACTCCATGCGTTAAACCGAATAGTATTGCTGACTTCTTCCTACCGATAACGTCCCCTAGGAAACCACTAGTTAAGGCGCCGATAAACATACCGATAAGACTGCTAGAAGCCAGCAGCCCTTTTAATCCGAGACTAGTAATTCCAAGCTCAATGATCAAACCATTAATTACGAATCCAACACTTCCAAGGCTAGCCGCAATACTCATCCATACAAGCATTGAGTAGCCGAGCACGCGGTCGAAAAGCTTAGGACTGCTTCGGCCAGCCACCGCTTCTTCACCACCCTCAACTATATGGGCTCAGCAGTGTTCGGGACCATCCACATCCAGGATATATAAATCATAACAGTGATTAATAACATTGTGATACAGCCATGGCGAAAGACGATGTATGTCTTCAGGGTTTCAATTTAGATGAAGCTATTAGGCTAGCAATAGGCTCCGCACTAATGGGGTGTGGATATAGTTTATCGGATTGTAAACCGGCTATTGAAGCAGATGGTGATCTTTACAGGTTAGTAATTAATAATCTAAAACTTGAGATCGTTGATGGAAGAGATATTGATAATGGAGTATCGATTAATAACGTGCTCGGTAAAGCATATATTCACCGCTTAAAAGGTAGGGGTAAAACAGTTTCAGCATACATGACCGATAAACCTGTTGATCCCCTAGTATTAATTGGTGGTCTGTACTGTCTAATAAGCAAGGGTACTGAGCTCTTAATGGCTTTCAATAGGGTTATGGATTACTTATCAATCGATCCCAGAATACCCTTCAGGAAAATACACTTACTCGTCGATGAATATGAGTATTTTAAGAGGCTTGTAGAAGCTGCTCATAGGTTAAGGGATCATGTTGAAACGGTTTCTAAGCTCCTAGGAGAAGTCTTTATCTTAGGCTGTAGGTCTAATGGTGACGCAATTATATTGTTTAGAGGAGTAATCGTTGATGGGGGCACTGTAATTATTAGTCCACCAATTATATCGAGCACAAAACTATACACGGAATACGGTGAGAAGACTAGTAGTGGTACATGTTTTATTTGCTCAAAAAGGATTAGGAGGGATTTAGTATCGCGTTTAGGGGTTGAAACAATTAGTGTTGGGGATTATGACTGCATGCTCGGAGATGATCCTGTAAGACTACTGATCCTTATTGAAAAGAAGCTTCAAGCTTCCTCATAACCATTATATTTCTTAAGGAACTCTATAATCTTCTCCAGTGTTTCAGGGTGGATGCCGTGTTCGACATAGCATGCATCTATTTCAGCGATCTCTTTTGGAACACCCAGTTTCTGTAGAAACCTAGTAATAATCTTGTGGCGTTGATAGATTTGCTGTGCAATCTTTAACCCTTTCTCTGTAAGCTTTATCTTACCCCCCTTACGGTACTCTATATAGCCTTCACTATCAAGCTTCCTAAGATACTCGAGTACACTACTAGGTTTAACCATTAACCTACGGGCTAAGGCTCTAACCCCTGGTTTTTCACCATTAATTATCATAACGTATATTGCTTCTAAGTAGTCTTCCATTCTCGGCGTTGTCTTCTCCCTGCTCAATACCCCGGACTTCCCCGCATGAGTAGTGTTTACTGCTTAGCTTTCTTTTCTTTTAGTTTTTCAGCTGCTTGTTTAACAACTAGGATCATCTGATCCGGCGGTAGGTAGCCGTTAAGCCTCTCGACTGGTTCAACACCGTACTCTGCTTGTTTATCAGGATCGTTGAATACTATGTCTGGAACATATGCTACCCCATACATGTCTGCTTCAAGGGGTAGCTCGACCGCTTCAATCGTCTCTACTAGAAGGTTGTCATTGATTAGAGCCATCTGGTTGAATGCGTCTACTACGAGTGGGCAGTAGGGGCATTCAGGGGTTACGAATATCTTGACGTGTAGGGGGGTGTCAATAGTTTTAACCTGTTCTACAACTTCTTTAGGCAGGGATAATTCCCCGGTAGCTATGTATTTATGTATGTAGATGAAGGGTGCAAATTCTTGCCCGCTTGGAAGGCCGTAGTACCTAATATTCTTCTTAGGAGTATCATAGATGAAAGCCGGAACATATCTCGGGATAAGCTTCTTCGCCTCATCGCTACTCTTATCAATAATCTTAAACTCTAGTTTCCCATTTGAAACCCTCATTAACTCCCGGGCCAGCGTCTTAGCTTCACTACAGGTTGGACAACCCTCGACATGGTGGTGATGATGGTGGAACTCCGTTAACTCCTCTTCTCCATGGTGATGGTGTTCATGGTGGTGCTCCATAGGCGGATCCTCCGGGGGATCGTTTTCGTCCTCGACTACTAGGTAGTCTACTAGCTTCTTAGGGAAGCTGTTGAAGATCTCTCGTAGGGCTTGCTCCGTTTCCGGGTCGAATAATCCTTCTTGTTGACTCATAATAATTCACCACTCCATTAATTAGTGTTAGAAGCTCCTAACACTCGTCTATTGATACTCCCACTAAGCCTAATAAAAACTTCTATTAATCCGGTGGGACTGTCCGCCCAGTATTTAAGCAGCGATATACATAATAGTAATTGATCAGGTGTAAGTGTTGCCGGCTAAGAGGTTGACGACAAAAGTATTAGAGTTTTTCAAGGAGAATCCAGGATCCGGTATTAAGGATTTGTCCCAGTATTTATCAATATCTCTTGGAATGGCTAGATCAATAGTTTATAGGCTGAAGAATAACGGGTTCCTAGCGAAAGCAGGCTCAGGATATATTTTAACGGGTAAGGGGGAGTGGTTGCTGGAGCGTATGCTCGAGGAAGATATGCATAAACAAATTAAGAGGAAAGTAGAAACGGTAAAAAGCGGTGAGGGTGCGAAAACTGGAAGTATAGGGG
>WAON01000243.1 GCA_015521265.1 Desulfurococcales archaeon | reverse complement strand
TATTATTAACAATATTATCGATTCAACGAGGTACCCGGGATGGAAAATACTTGTCGTTATAGTTGAATATTGGTAATTTGTAACGGGGATGTATTGGGGCTTGTCTAAGTAGTAAGTATATACTAGTTCATACAATGTACGAGCCAGCATGTATATTTCCCCTGTTGCATTGCTTTCAATTGCTATGATGATCCTGGAAGTGTTCCGTGGTACTGGGAAACCATAATATGAAGAAGTGTGTAGTTCAACCTTGACTTTATCCCTACCACTCCTATAAGCCCAAGCCTTGAAGAATCCCTTATCACTAGAAAACTCATTAATTGAAGCTTCACTTGTTCGCGGCGTAGCTGTTACCGTGGAGCCTTCTTCTCCCATATAGATTACCGTGGTATATGGTGTAGGCGTCGCCGGTAGCATAGCGGGGTTGATCGGTATGTATATGTGGTCGATCAAGACAGATCTATTACCTATTAATCCCTTAATAGTAACATTTATATACTGTACACCATCAATATTTAGGAAGCCTTCAAAACCCATCATTAGCCTAGGCACGACAACAGTATAGTTAACTTCCAGACTAGTGTGTGCATCTAGCTCGATGATCTTCTCGCCCGGTAGATTTACTGGCTGGTGGAAACTATCAATATCCCGGAACTCCGTATAATTGTGAATACCAGGTGCAAGCGTCTTGTAGCTAATATGTGGTATGCTTAAAGTTTTCGAATAAGTAATAGTGCGTGGAGGATCTAGGGCTAACAGCGAAGCACCAAGGGCTAATAGGAGTAAGCCTGTAATTAAAAACGTATAACCCAGTAGTTGAGACAAACAATAACGCCCCACAGTAAATCTTTTTGAATACAGAACAATGTATTTAGACTAAGATTCTCTACGATTTAAGTTTTTCGACAAACTCCCCACACTACAACATGTAGTGTTCCATAGTTGAATTTTATTCTAGTTCTTCCGGTATAATAATATTATTCCTTGGTAGATCGTGTTTTTCAATGAATTTTATAAGGTCGCCGTCAACTGTTAGAAATTTCAGGTTTCTCGTGTAAGAAATTGAGTAAAGTATGTTATCAATCATATTTCTATGTCCAAGCTTGTACATTTTAACAGCATTAGCTACAGCGTCGCCGTTTACATTTACATACTTAAATGTCTTTTCTATCGCGATTATACCACTCTTAATCCTTAAAATCTCCTCATCCGCCCCCTTTACTACTTTTAATACTTTCCACAGGGCTTCCAATATGCTTAGATCATTATAGTATAATTCGTATCTCCCAATTTTCCGGTACACTTTCATGATCCTCTGGGAAGTTTCAAAAGCCTAGGATTGGTGGAAGGAACGACGTATCGAGGAGGATTTTATTATTTTTTCGCGAGCTTTTCCTGTTCACGCAGGCTCTCCTCTTCTAATTCTTCGGGAGTTATCCTGCCTATTTTTTTACCGTAGAGGGCTAGCCATATTGCGTCCCGTATAGGTTCAATTATAATTCTATCTCCGGAGGCAGTGATTCTAATCCTTTGCCCTTCTTCGATCTTCACAGCTTCTGCTATCGGCTTTGGTATGACAATAACGCGTTTCTTACCTACCCTAGTCTCAACAACAATACCCATAATCTCTACCCGAAAAATATATTCTTACACGCCTTTAAAAGCGTAAAAATATAAGAGTTTGACTAGTAGGAAGATTCTAACTGGATAGTTTTTTGTAGCTTAGAATTTATCATATAATGCTATCTTGTCTATAGGGTTTTTAGTGGTTTTAAACTGTTTTCCTATACATTGATAATAGTGTTTTCACTATCTCAGTGGTACTAGGCCTTTTCCATGGTTCTGGGTTTAGCATATTTTTGAGGAGTATTCTTATATCATCGTATCCTACATCTCTTACAGCTTTCTCAACAGCTTCTTCATCGACGGCTTCTTCACCGTCTAGTGTTTCATGGGTTAACACGTATAGGATAGTGTTTCCAAGCATGTATACGTCGATCATGTGTTCTAAGCCTAGGCGTTTAGCCTTCCTCCTAGTCTCAACATATACCTGCTCCGGAGCCCTGAAGTCATACGTATAAGCTATGCTATGACTAGTTGTCTGTGATAATAGTTTTTTCAGGGTTGAGAAATCCCCCAGCTTAGCAATACCCTCTACGAAGAATATATTTGATGGCTTAACATCGCCATGAATAAGTCCGCGTCCATGAATATAACGTAGGGCATCAGCTACCTGTATAAACAATAATAATTGCTCCCTCCTACTAGGCTCCCAACCCCTACTCAACTGGTAGTCTAGGCTACCACCATCAGCATACTCATAAACAAGTAGTGGAACCATACTACTACTAGCAAGTAAGCGTAGAATATTGGGGTGATCGAGACCACTAATAATCCTAGCCTTCTCGTTAACCTTTACCAATAATTTTTCATGAACAGTAGGTAGTACCCCGCCCTCAACATAGCCTTCATAACCACGCGGAACCTTAACCACGACAACCCGAGAATCCCTAACACAACGATAAGAACAACCCCAATCACCACAGCCAAGTAAGCAACAATTCCAAGAACCAATAAATTCCCCGGGTAAAACATCCTCATCAAACAAGACGGTAAACAACCTACTCCTACAACCCGGCCCAGAACTCAAAGAATTAATCTTTTCAAGGAGGAGATCACCCCAATAATCAACAACTAAACCAGAAACAACCAGGGATGAAACACCGGGTTCAGCAGGCCCAGCAACAGCCTGCTGCACCACAGGTAACGACTTAACCTCGCTAGTAGACCATTCATACAAATACAATTTTTCCGAAGATAAAGCGGCTAACCGGTCGCCTAACGGATCCCATAATACATAATCTATAATACTCTCTTCATCACCTGCTAAAATATCACCATCAATACCCAATATAAATAAACCATCCAATCCTACACCCAGTGCGAGAACCCCGTGCCTCCCGCTCCAATCCAGACCGAACCCTTCAAACCGAGGTTCGTCTTTAACCCATAGCTTTGAACCCTTCCTGTCGAGGAGAGCTGTTCCGAAGAAGCCGGTTACTGCTAAGTATTTCCCACTAGTATCCCACTTAACATCATAAACCTCATCCTCCATGTCGAGGCTCCGTACTTGTACTCCTCGATTATCGAGTAGGTAGACCCGATTATCATCGCTTCCCACCGCTAAGTACCTATCATCCGAGCTCCAATCCATACCAGTGATTGTTTTCTCCGCTCCAAATCCACCGATCTTCCCTCCATATTTATTGTATATAGAAACATGCCCCCAGTTTACGATAGCTATTAGTATTCCACTATGACTCCACTTGATGTATCCAGCGACATAGTCCCTCCTGCTCCATTGTTTTGCTCCATGTCTATCAAACAAGTACAGGTAACCCATGTCATATGTTACTGCTATGTACTTACCAGTAGGATCCCATGATACATCTGTTACATATCCCGTTACTATATGTTTTGTTTCCGGTTCCGCCTTAAATTTCAATTCTGTTTTCCATGTATCGGTATCTATTATCGCTACTGTATCATAATGTTGGTTTACTGCTAGGTATTTTCCGTCCGGAGACCAGTCAACCGGGGGGCGTTTAGTGCCTTCTAGTTTTAGCCCCCACTCGTTCTTGCCTGTTATTGAATCGTAAATCTTTAAGTATTCTACCTCCTGTGATCCCGTCGTTACAGCTAAGTGTTTCCCGTCAGAGCTCCACGATAAATCAAATATACCGGATTCCTGTTTTTCATCCATAACCTTTTAAGCCTTGATTTATTCTTAGTCACTTCTCCCCTGTCCCTCCCCTATGTTATTGTTTCATGGTTTTGTGATTAATTTCTTGTTTTAGTGGGTCTGTGCGCGGCCTCTATCCTCACCTGTTTATTAGG
>WAON01000242.1 GCA_015521265.1 Desulfurococcales archaeon | reverse complement strand
AGATAAGCTAGGCCCTCATCCCTCGACACGGTCTACCCTCCACGGGGCTGGGGAGTAGAGTGTACCCCGCCGCGGATCCCGTGTCCCACTGGTCGGGCAATAGTAATTTATGTTTAATACGGGTTAAATAACCAGGGTAGAATGAAAAGGCTTGGTGGTTTATTTTGACTATATACTGGGAAAGATGTAGTATCTGTGGAAGATATCATGCAGTAAAGCAGTGTACATTGAATCCAGATATTATGGTATGCCCTCATTGCTGTCTAGCATGCCCTCTTAGGAGCAAGTGTCCTAAGCCGGTATGGTATCCTGAGATCAGGGAGAAACATAGAGTACCCCAAGCTAAAAAGGCTGGGGAACGCGGTGAGGCTCAAAAGGTTTTAATGGATTTATTATCGAAGCTTAAAGAAGGCTAAGCCTCGATCCTGGGAACGATCCAGTATACTAGCGTACCCCCAGCGGCTAGCGTAAACTCGATCTTTATCGGTTTATTAGTATCAAATGAAACAATTGTGTCCGAGGCTGCCTGCACGGGTTTCAGCGTTGCCTCCAACAGTCCGACACTATAAACAGATCTAGCCTCTTCAACCGTAGCACTAATATATGATAAGGGAGCTCCCTCCGAGAACTCCCCTCTATACTCTTTTTGCTGTGCGTAGGAGTATATGTAGATCTTTCCACTTTTATACTGAAATACTGCTTCTTCGCCTACAATCTTAAGATCCCTTATTATCTGTTTATAATCATCAGGGACTATTCTAAACGATACACCGAGTTCAAGAGAGGGTTCCGGCAGTTGTTCCGGAGTTCTAGGTTTCAATTCAAGGTAGAATGTCCTCTCCATACCAGTCTTTTTATGGCGAAATATTACTTTTAACCTGTTATTCTCCTTATCCAGGTCGAATACGAGTACATCATCCCTAGTCCCCCTCCTAATAACCTTATTAAGCTCATCGGAAGCTACTACGAAGAACTCCTCCTGATCAACACTATACTCTTCAAAGGCTATAGCTGGGATCTTAAGTATTGTTAGAGTGGTCTTATCAGGACTAAGGATCTTAGCTTCTAACCCATCCTGTGTAGCATAGAAGGGTGCTTCATCAGTTATTTTTGCTAGCGTTTGAGCAATATACCTAAACTTAGGAACGGCTGTAAACGTTGCCCTAAACACTTCAATCCACCACCCATTAGTTCAACAGTATACTATTAATGTACATATTCCTAAAATAGTATTTTTAGAAGTAGTCATTAATGAAATATCATGGTGAAGCCGTTGTTTAAAGTTGTTATTGACATTGCGAAGAGTCCGCATGTAGTCTTGGATCGGGATAAGGCTATTCAACTGCTTGAATGTATTGCAGATAAGCATGGATCAACAAGGGATCTAGAGGAGTCTATGAGATATATTGAGAACTATGAAGAATTCTATAATTATCTGAGGAGGAAATTTGAAGACTACTTAACACCTCCTAAGCACCCTCGAGACGCTATACTGGGTAGGGTTATTGTCCATAAGCTGAGATTGTTCAAGGAGGATGAGAGAGAAATGGTTGAATTATTATTTGACCGTAGATTTAACCTAGATATTTTAGAGAATTGTTTAAAGCAAGTTATTAATGATGAAGTGGTGTTTGAAAAACAGTTTTTCTAAGAAATTTATTTCTTCTTACTACGTTTAGAAGCTTTCTTAGACTTCTTTTTACTACTCTTCCTTGAGGTTTTCTTTTCAGCTTTAACAATCTTCTTTACTATTTTCTTCTTTGTTTCAGAATACTTTATTAATTCGTCAATAGGCTTTTCTCCAAGTGCAACATCGATTAGGAGCCTAGTTTTATTAACAAAGTCTAATAGTAAGTCTAGGCGAGCGGTTTTGGAAGGTTTTTCTTCAATATCTTCTGCTTCTTCGATCACCTAAATCACCGCGTAGTGTGAACGTGTTAAACAATATTCCTCCATATTTTAAGCGGATGGTATGGATTTATGGGTGATTCGGCATTTTTAGTTTTATTACTTCTCGATAAATTCTGTTAATTTTTTCTT
>WAON01000241.1 GCA_015521265.1 Desulfurococcales archaeon | reverse complement strand
GGTGCATCGATTAATGCGATCTTGGCGTTTTCGACGCGGCGAGGCATTCCCGGATGCACTACTTCCTTGTCTAGAACTATACCATAGACTAATACGCTGTCTAATACGCTTCCACCCTTCTTCTTCTCAATCTTTACATCATCAACCTTGAATTCCAGTGTTCCATCCTCTCTTTTCTTTGCAACCGTTAATGCTGCATCAATAGCCATGTTTGCTAGTTTGTCCTCGATCTCTCCCCTGCCTATATATTTGCTTGATACGGCTGTATCTACTATTTTCCTCAGGGTCTTCCTATCTGTCGGATCCACCTTAACAGCGATCCGGTCTAGTAGTTCTATGGATTTCTTCATAGCTTTGATGTATCCATCAATTATAACTGTGGGGTGAATGTTCTGCTCTAATAGCTCCTCGGCTTTCTCGAGGAGTGTTCCTGCAAGGACTACTGCTGTAGTTGTTCCATCTCCTACTTCTGCATCAACAGCTTTTGCAACCTCTACTAGTAGCTTAGCAGCTGGGTGTTGCACCTCCATCTCCTTAACGATTGTAGCACCATCGTTTGTGACAGTTATGTCTCCGAAGCTGTCTACGAGCATTTTGTCTAGTCCACGAGGCCCTAGACTAGTTTTCAGTACTTCTGCTAGTGTTCTTGCAGCCATAATGTTTGCTCGCAGAGCGTCGCGTCCAACTGTTCTCTGCGTTCCCTCTTTTAATACGAGTACGGGTACTCCATAGAGCGCCATTATTATACACCTCTCCTAAACGTGATCGTTATAGGAGTTGTTCCAGTTATCAACCATGAAACCACTTCTATATAAATCTATCCCCAGCCGCTACGTAAAATAATAATAGGTTGATAGTATACTATTACAATTCTATGGTGGAGAAACATGATCGATACTGATAAAGTAGTTAAGAGAATAGTTGAAACCTATACGAAATACATTGATGAAGACCTAGACATTTATAGTGGAAACAGGTATTTAACTGTAGCAGTAGAAGCGCTCATACATGAAGCGCTTAAAAACACTATTCCTCGAGAACAATTAAAGATCATAGCGGAGAAGCTTAGAGACGAACTCCTCGAAGGGCCTGGAAGCCTAAACCCCTATGTTATGGAATTACTGGGAATACTCGAGGAATCTACTGGAGAGGATAATTTAAGGGAGGCTTTAGAGCTCAGCAGGAAGCTGTTGAAGGAGGACCGTTTTGAGAAACTTGAAGTTTAGAATTTAATGCCTGCATTAATCTTTTCTAACACATTCATTATACTCCGAGTTAATACGTAGTAGTCTATCTCGCTATTCCCGAATCCCCCGTACTGTTCGAAGATTATCTTACCGTCAAGATAAACCCTGATCATCGGTACATGATCTACTGAACCCCTAAACTCTGGTTTCGATACATCAATCCTCCCAGTGAATACGTCTAAGCGGCTACTCATCCTATCCGATAATTTCCGGAAAGCATAGGTTAACTCTCGTGTCTCCCTACTCGTATTATTATTCGAATCGTAGTATTGAAATATAGCAAGCTTGTAAGCCTTTAGAATCCTAGCCAGCTCCACCTTATTCTTTACTTGATACATCCTTCTCCCCGAGACTATGATTTAAGAGTTTAACTGCTTCCTTCATAATTCTGAGAAAGTACCCTCTTATATGCATGTCTTCTAACTCCATAGATTTGTAGAATCCTGTTCCAGCTAGGTATATGATTTTTCTAAGAACTCTCTGCATGTCTCCTCCTCTTTCCTCTGACATCTTGTTCACCCCAGTTGCTTTATACGGGTATTTTCCTCTTCGCGATTTCCTCACTGATCAATTGTATATCTTTCCTCTTAAGATATACCGGGTAATATACTTCTCTCGCCTCACCCCGGTGTCGGGGGCTTCGGATATCGTTTTCCCCTACTAATACGTATCCTATATCTATAACGTCTCTTAGCTCTGCTACGCTGGCTGTTGATATGTATTGTTTTAGTTTTTCCTCAAAACCTAGCTTTTCCCGAATATACTCATCATTTACGACATACC
>WAON01000240.1 GCA_015521265.1 Desulfurococcales archaeon | reverse complement strand
GTTTCAATCTCTGTTGAGGATGCTTAGGGATCATTATACGCTTAGGGAGTTATCGAGTATTCTGGGGATAGATATACCGACAATTAGTAAATATACAAACTATCAGCTAGTGCCAAGCCTGAAAAGAATAAACCAACTAATGCCCAAACTCGTAAAGCTAATCGATCCGTTGGAGGAGTTGAAGAAAGCATTAATGAGTAGGAAGGAGGGGGTTCCGGATATTAACTGGGTTATTGGTCGGAAACCGTACCTCTTACATTATGCTGTAATACAAATGGTTAAGAAACAAGTGACGAGAAAATTCACAAAAATACTAACAATAGAGGGCGGAGGACTGGTAATAGCATCAACATTATCAATAATAGCTGGGAAAGGACTAGTCTTCGGAGTAAGAAACGCATACTTCGAAAACGGGGTAACAGAACCATACCACGCTACAACCACGAAAATAACCCCTAGAATGAGGATCTTCATATCAATACCGGGAGGACTGATAACGAGTAATGACGAAGTATTGATCGTCGACGATATAGCATGGACTGGTGGAACAATAAGAACACTATACAGCATAGCCCGGAAAACAGGAGCCCGGGTTGAGGGAATAGAACTACTAGCATCATACCGGGAAACGCTGGATAAACTAAGAGGAGAACTCGGGGAGGTAAAAATCAATTCCCTAATCACACTAGACTAGTAATAAGGGATATTGAATAAGAGGCTCCATAAGAATATGAACCTTGAAGAATTAGGCTTCACTGATAAGGGGTATAATGAAACAATAATAGTAGCCGAGACAATTAACGGCTACCACGCTATGCCTCTTGGAGTAATCCTTAAAGACAATGAGTTATGGTGCAAAATATACAAGACAAGCAGACTCTACAAATACATAATAAATAACGAAGTCAGGAAGCTAAGCCTATGCATAACAACAGATCCCATACTATTCTACAAGGCCATCTTCCATAAAGAAGTAGAATACACTAATATAGGTAAAGGATGGCCCTGCATAAAGAACTGTACAGCATGTATACTGGTAAGACTCGAAGAAACTATGGATGAAAAGGAATACTTGGAAGCTATACTCAAACCATTAAAAACAATTATAACTGCTGGTTATCCGAGAGTCTATCACAGGGGAGAAGCCGCACTAATCGAAATACTAGTACACTATACTAAGCTACCATACCTACCAGAGAATGAGAGGAAAAAGCTCCTAGAATATATCAAGGCATTAAGCTATGGCTTGAAAAAGTCAACATGGGATGAGGAAGTACTAGAAGCCTTAGATGAGATCAATAAAGGGATCAGGAAACTAAGCCTCCCCGGCCAATAGTTTCGAAGCCGGTTTATTCGGGTAGAATGATCGAGGTATTACTCCTCCTAAGCCCCCTCCTCTTAAGCATCTCCAACAAGCTTAACAGCCTTTCATAAACACTTGGAGAACCAATATATAAGGGCTCACCCTCCTCGAGAGCATCAATAATCAACACATTACCCTTTAAGAGCATATTTTCAGCTTCTTCAAAAGTATACGGGTGGGGTTCTACCGGTATTGGTAAATCCTCTATAGCCTCCAATACTTTATCGATCCTATCTAGTAATTTCTCAGTAAAATCTCCAATGATCAACAAGTCGTAATCACTGCCTGGAACCCGGTCTCCCCGAGCCCTAGAACCAAACAGTATTATGAGCTTCGGCTTAAATCTTTCAACGATCCTCCTTACAGCTTCAACTAGGAGATCATCCAACACTATTCTACCTCACTCAAAATATACTCCTTAGCAAAGGATACAATCCTTTCAGCGGCTTCATAAGCCCTAACAGCTGTTTCTTCATTATAGGCTTCATGCGGTGTACCGGCAGGGTGAGCGTTTGGGTAACGGGCTAATACGTAGTGCCTGTCTAGTTCCCTATTATCCCGAAGTAAATCTTCTCTGGGGGGTATACCTAGTTTTTTAAGGAATCTTTCTAAGATTATCCGAACACTATGACCCCAGGGAGATTCATTTATATTATATAATAATGCCTTAACTGCTTTCTCACCTGCTTGGTGAGCGTAGAATGCTGCTGCATTATATCTTTATTTCTCATCTTTAAAACCCTCTCCTCCCTCTCCCATTTAACCACCTCATAGGTTTTATTGAAGAGTAGCTTGGCTAAATACCCGATCCTTATAGAATCTTCTAATCTGCGAGAACTCTTCCTCGAATGATCGCGGGCTCTAAACTCCATAATCTTCTTCAAGGCTTCCCGGTAAACATTGTTCTCATTCTTCAATTTAATCCACCAGTTATACATGTATAGTCTCTAGTCAATTATTATTATTATTAGTTAGTTCCACGAATGATTCGTTTGGTTTTAGTTATGCTTCTCCTAATGGATCGGTCCCGCTCATCAATATTTTATCCAGTTTGTTACTGTGGAGTCTGAGGATCTTCCTGATCGGATTAGGGTATTTATCGATCAACTCTTTACCGATAACTACTGCATGACTAGTTTTTAAACCATATTTCCTCTCCCTAATGGTCTCCCGAACACCGTACTCTTTATTACCGGTTACCCAGAAGAGGCAGCAGTCTGTCATGATTGTTAATGGGTAGTCTTTGCACGTAGTTAAAGGTATACCCGCCCTATCTGTTTCTTCTTTAATCCTACTATACACCCTTAGTTTCCATTCTTTAATCGGGGTATAGAGGTCTCGGGCTTCCATTGTGTACTTCGTCCAAATACTAGGATCAAATACGACACTGATCCTAGAACCCAGTAGATCGTATAGTTTAACCAGGATACTCCATGGGAGCCGGAGTGATTCAATAATAACGCCCTTCACAGTATACAGTGCTTCCCTTAGAACCCTATAGTGTTCATCCATGAGGCCCGGTATTAATGGTTGGAGGCGGAGTACGACGGGTATACCCTGCTCGTATAGTTTATCAATTGCTTCAAGCCTACCCGTCGATGGTGGAGCCCCGGGCTCTAAAAGCTTTGCTAACCCATCGTCCCGAAGGCTAATACTAACCTGCATCAATACAAGCTTCTCCTCGGCGAGCTTGTTGATAAGGCTTATCCATGGATCCCTTAAGAATAGGGTTGACTTAGAATTTATCACAATGGGAATCCGGTAGCGATAAGCGATCTCAAGCATCCTGTAGGATGCAAGGATTTTATTCTCAACCCCCTTCCTGGAAGGGCTCGGTTAGAGTAGATAATCGAAAGTATGGTTTCGGAAGATCCGTCCGGGAGAGCTTCCTCGCGATCCTCTCCCAGTATAACGTAATTTATCAATAGAAGCCAATGGCTTAACAAGGCAGTACCACCGGGCATAGCAGTAGATGCAATCGTACCTACAACCAATATATGGTTCAAGCCTGAAAACAGAATAGCAATAACTAGAAATAACATGGGAAGGCTTAGTCTCGAACAACCTATAATCAATCATTATTACGCACTGGTTAAGCCTGAAAACTTCATGTATCAATGGGATCTATATACTTGTACTAAAATGATCTTCATTTTTCCGAGATATAACATATGTATGGAATATTCAACGATATTGATAAACGCAGGTCTAATTAAATACTACTGAGAAGCCAAAAGAACAATACGGATAGAAGAACGATTTGATTGTAAAAACACAATTTAATAAAGACAATGGGATGAACTTCTATATTGTATCGGGTAATGCTTCTAAGCTTTCTAATAGATACATTCTAGATTGTGCTATCCGATAATCCTTTCGATCTTCTCTGAAAGTTCCTTTTCGACTAATTTAGGTGATTCAATTAGCTTTTCAGTGCTTATAGTTGTAATGTAAAGCTTTAAGTTATCAAAACTATAATTATACTCGCTAAGCGATACTCCATTATTATTGGGGGATAAATAAATTAATCCAACACCTTTCAAAGTATGGTTATTTTTGTTAGCCATTCTACCGTAGATATATACTTGCCTTAGATCATCTGTGTGCTTTTTCAAGAAGCTTACGATTTCTTCGTCTTCGTCAATAAGTTTGTATTTTACATCTATAATAAATAGGATTTCTCCACTTTTACTCTTTATAATTATGTCTGGTTTCT
>WAON01000239.1 GCA_015521265.1 Desulfurococcales archaeon | reverse complement strand
GTGTTATCAGGGATAATAGGAGTAACGATAAAATTAATACAAATAATGATGTGTTATACATTACGAACACTTATATTTTATTTTGTTTTGCAAAGTGAAAAACTTTGTGCACAATGAGGATAGGTCAGGTATAGATTAATGTTAATGATAACTATTCAACAAGGCATTTCAGCTGATTATTTTCCGAGCCTTACTTGTAATATAGTACTTCTTTTTGCCTTCAGATAGTCTTGATTCAACATATCCTTGATCTTCGAGGTCTCGTAGGTGTTGATATACTGCTTGAGGAGTAATCTTCAAGCCTAGCTCCTTCCAGACCTCATACCCTGTTAATCCCGGGTTTTCAGCTAGGATTTCTAGTATTAAGTGCTTAGTGCTTCCCGGAAATATCCTAGTCTCCCTTAAACGGCTTCCCCGAACATACATCCACGGCCCCTTCAACCCGTGCCCTGTTAGTAATACTACTCCGTAGTCATTAATTCCATGTTTTAATGCTCCAGCAAGCGCTACGGCTGATGAGGGCTCGACGAATAATCCTTCAAGCCTGCTTAAAAGCTTAGCAGCATTAATTGCTTCCCGACGGTTAACCATGATTACTCCACCATTCCTGCTCAATACGTCGGAGACTATTCTGCCTAGAACGGGCTTCTTATAAGATAATCCCGGGAATGGCTTCTCGTAGCAATGCTTACCTGCTCCAAGCAACATGGAGTATACTGGGTTTCCACATGTTTCTACACCGATAAGCTTTGGTATGCGATTGATTAATCCATGCTCGAGGAGTTCTTTAAACCCAATATAAACGCTGAGAACAGTCAGACCACTGCCTAATGGTATGAAAACCTCCCTAACACTGGGAAGGTCTAGGAATAACTCGTAGCTAATAGTCTTCAAACCCTCAATACTCAAAGCGTTAAGAGTGCTCGTAGCATTATAGTAACCCTTAGACTCATACATCCTCGATAACTGGACGAGTTCATCAATACCCTTATCATGCATTAATACTTCGCCGCCGAAAGCCTTCATCAACAATACTTTCACGGGATCAATACTGCTGGGGACGAGGATCCTAGTCTTCAAGCCGCATCGGGCCGAGTAGGCTGAGACGCTGACACCCATATTACCATCACTAGCAAGAATAATTCTCTTAGCACCTATACTGCAAGCATGGGAAACAACGAGGGCAGCAGCTCGATCCCTGAAGCTACCAGTAGGATTCCTCCCCTCATCCTTGAAATAAACCGTTTGATCCCTGAATAAGCGGCTACTAGGTATTAATGGGGTCCAAGCCTCTCCAAGGCCTATCCATCGATCAAGCCTCGGAAGCATATCTCTAAAACCCCAAATACCCTCCACGCCGCGGCGGGGATTCCAAAACCATTCATAAACAGGCCTAACTAGACCACCACAATAACTACAAGTTATCAATGGTTTACTATGACTTCTACCACATTTCACACATTTGAAGAGAACCAAAAACCTCCCCGGAAGTAATAATAGTTAATCAAACATAGAACAGCTATTACTAGTATTAAATTATTTTTCTAGAAGCAAGCTTCACTAATGAAAAGAATCGATTTATTAACACGATTGGGAGAATGATGAATATCGATTTAAACCGGTACAGATGTTGTATGGTGAATTCATTGTACTTGTTAACACCAGTAGATATAATTATTGATTCGAGGGAAGACGCTAAACACCCGGAGTTTCGTAGGGAATTAACAAGCAAGGGGATAAGGATTAGTGTACAGTACTTGCCTGCTGGAGACTTCTTATTACTAGCTTCTCCCGGTAAGCAGAGCCTGCTCGTTGAAAGGAAGACGGTTACCGATCTAGGTAATAGTATTAGGGATAATAGAATATGGGAGCAGGCTAAACTATTAAAAGAAGCAGCTGTCAAGGACGGGCATCAACCCTTGATAATTGTTGAGGGATGGCTTGGAGCCCTAGAGAAATACCGCGGCTGGAGGATACAATCAGTACTCAGAGTAATTGATTCCCTAATACTAGACTTCCAAATACCAGTCCTAAACACGCCCAATAAGAAAGCAACTATTGAATGGCTCGCTGCGAAAGCTAAGAGCCTCGGTAAGCCGGAGGAGAAGAAGGTTTACCGTATGAGGGTTGAAAAGAAACCCTTGACGCTGAATCAACGAATACTATACGTTGCAGAAGGACTAGTAGGCCCTAAGCTAGCGCGGAAACTACTCGAGAGATTCAAGACGCTGAAAGCAATAGCTAACGCGGATGTTAAAGAGTTAATGACTGTTGAAGGAATCGGCGAGAAGAGGGCTAAGGAGATCTACCAGTTATTCAACACAGAGTGGAAGCCTGAAGAAGACACTACTAATAAATCATAATTGTAAATAACTATTATTTTAGGTACTACGTTGGCCCCGGTAAGGGTTAATGGTTTCAAGCTAAACGGGTAGCCGATGATCGAGGTTTAAAGGGTATGAGGAATATCTTCGGAATATTCAGCCTCGACGACATCTTCATATTAATCTCCTCACTAATCAGCCTAGCTGCAACACTCTTCTTCGTAGCCTGGTGGGTTGAGAGGGGTAGGGAGATAGGGCTTATCGGTAGAGACATGAATAAGCCTGGTAAGCCAGCTGTTGTGGAAGCCGGCGGGATATGGGTCTCGATCGGTGCGAGCTTCGGGCTGCTAACCTATATCGCTCTAAGAATCTATACCGGTTTAGGCAAGAAATACCTTCTAGAACTCATGGCTCTCTCACTATTACTATTCATGGCTAGCTTCCTAGGATTCCTAGACGATATACTGGGTTGGAAGAAGGGTTTAAAGCCGACCGCTAGGATACTCGCAATGGCCCCACTAGCAATACCGATGGTCGTGATCAAAGCCGGCTATTCAACTATGGCCCTACCCTTCATAGGCCCGGTGGATTTCGGAATACTGTACCCACTCGTAATAGTCCCTATAGGAATCCTTGGAGCAGCTAACGCTTTCAACATGATCGCCGGCTATAATGGGCTTGAAGCGGGGCAAGCCCTACTCTTAATGATCTTCACAGGGATCTACACCTACATGCATGATATTCATCCAAGCCTAGAAGCATCCATTATAATGATCCCTGCAATACTCGGATTCCTAGTATACAACTGGTACCCTGCTAAAACATTCCCCGGAAACAGTTTCACATACGGGCTTGGGGCATATTATGCATCGATAATTGTCCTAGGAAACTTCGAGAAATTCGGCTTAATGCTCTTCACGCTATACTTCATCGAGTTCCTACTATTCCTAAGAGGCCTTCGAGACGGGGTATACAAGGAGAACTTCGCGAAAGTAATTAGTAACGGCTTATACCCTCCCTACGATAAATCATATAGTTTAACACATTGGGCAATAAAGATCCAGTTAAGGATTAGGGGTAGGGCTACGGAGAAAGGAGTTGTAGCGGTAATCCTACTACTACAAGCATTGATCGGTATAGTCTCGCTAATCCTTGCAGGGATCATATAATGCCCGGATGAATATAATTCCTATTACTAATACTACCAGGCCCCTTCAACGCTAATTCCCCCGCCCTTATACCACTAGCTATTAGAGGCCCAATATCTGGGAAAGGCAGTGGTGAGCCGGTTATCATCGAAACAGCGAGTCCCGCAGCTATCACTCCAGGTATGAGCCAGCCAGTCTTGGAAACTATTTCATCATTACCCGGAATATTTGGGCCGAAACCATTCATTGGAACGTCGAGTTTTAAGCGCTCAATCACCGCGTTAACGAGTCCCGCAGTACTCGATGCATCGATCAATACATTGGATTCAACAGTGTATAGGGTGTCGGAGAAATCCGTACCAAACCCCTTAACCAAAACACCCTTAATACTAAACCATGAATCTTCACTATAATCATAGAAAGGCTCCACTACCGAGTCAACGATCATATCCAAACCCATCCTAAAAGCCCTATCAAGCATAGCAACAAGGAGCTCTAACCCGTAAAACCAGGAACCCTCCCCACTCTTCAATCGAGGCCTAGCATCAACCCTAAACTCATCCAGTAATTCAAGATATTTACTCGAGACCAGGACAAGGCCGTCTAAGCCGATCCCTCCATAATAAGATTTATGACTAACACCAGGCTCCTGCTCAACGAGTAAAACATGTTTACCACTACTTAGGAGCTTCAATATAGATGCTAACCCAGCATAGCCGGAGCCAAAAACAACGACATCATACTTCTTATCCAGAACAACAACACCCCTCTTAAAAGCCTACTGGGAATAGGTTCTATACAGTATGATATTAAAATTATAACGCTACACTAAGCATTACTGGTAAACCTATATAGTATAGTGAAACACTATAGTTTCCATCCGTATATACTGTTTAGACGCGATAATGCCGGATGGTGTGGTAGTCGATGAATGATCGATTAATAATAGTAATCCTCATAACACTATCACTACTAACACCCATAAGCCAAGTTAGCACAGTAACACATATAGAAAACACGCTGGAAAACCAATCAACTGGATACTACATGGTTCCAGCGGGGAAAATGATTGACGATGACCCCATATATGGATACCGAATATTCAACATAGGGGATAAACTCGTAGAAGCAGTCTTCCATTTGAGTGATGTAGAAGTATATAGAGACGGTAATAGTACGAGAATAATCCTCCCAACAATTCCTAGAAACATAATACCCGTCAATAAATACCTAGTCATAATAGGTTATTCAAGACCCACGATAACCATTACACTATTCGACACCATTACGATGAGAACAGTTGATCAGGAGACTGTTGAAGAGAATAATATGATTCCAACAGGTTTAACAGAAGCATTAATGCAGGGTAATGAACTACTTATTGGGTTAGAAGCGGTAAAAATAAGTCAAACAGGTAAATACCTTGTAAAATTCACCATAAACCTAGACAACGAGGTAATCAATTATAACGGCGTAGAAGAAGTAAATTATGAATCACGCTATTATGGAAACATAGGAATCTATAGTGATGAAGAAACACCACAAACAATAAACTACACTGGAGTAGCGGTAAACATTACAGTTATAAACGATTCAACAACTATATCGGCTTTAAACAAGACAATAAAAATAAACGGCACACCCCTATTCGAGGAGCCAATAGTTATTAATAGACAAATAATAATATTGATGAATAAGACGGGTAAACTAGCCGTTACAACATTAAATACTACAGAACAATCTATTTACCAGACAAACATAGACTCACAGAAGATATATGGATTCTACGCCGCATACAATTGCCTAGCAATTATACAGGATAATGGAACAATAACATACTATGACCCACTACATAATAAAACGTTAGAGTTTAATCTGCCGGCTGAAACCGATCTATCCCAGTTGTTCATTGTAAAGAGCATTGATAACGACATGCTCCCAGATCCCATCATACATATCGGGAATTTATTCTACGCATACTATACAGTCAATAATAGCTTGCGGAGAATAGGCTTCGACTACCACCTAGAACTAATAGACTCCCCCTACAACCTGGCTATACAGAACAGTTCAATCCACATTATACTAGCAGGCTACAATAAGACCGGTAGAAACTATTCCATACTACACTATACTCTAACAGAAACAATAATCGATGAAACACCCCCAAACATAACAATCCACAGCCCCGTTAATCAGTCGGTTATTAATGGAGAATTACACGTAGAAGCTAAGGCTAGTGATCCAGAATCAGGAATATGCTGTATTCAATTACAGATAGAGAACGAATCCAGTACTATAGGTAAATTATACTACTCGAGCATAATAGATGAATACTATAATCTAACACCCGGAGAATACAGGGTGAATATTACTGCGTGGAACAATCAGGGACTAAGCGATTGGAAGATCATTAATATTTATATCGTAAATAATTCAATCTTGGTCCTAGCCCCGAGCAATTATTCCTACATCCGGAACACTCTAAAATTAACTATTCAATCAGCCGCCCAATACAATATGACTATTTACATCAACAATACCCTTATAAGTGAAGAAACAGTTTTACAAGGTATCAATACATATAGATTCAACTTATCCGGTCTACCCGACGGCCCATTAATCCTTAGGTTAGAATTTACCAGCGGAAACAAGACTATTAGAATCATAAAGTTATATGTCGTTAAAGACTCGGTTAAGCCGTTAATTATAGTTAACGGGCTGGATAATAATACAATACTCTCCGGCAGAGTAGCCTTCAATATAAC
>WAON01000238.1 GCA_015521265.1 Desulfurococcales archaeon | reverse complement strand
CTCCTAACACGATGCTCGAAGAAACCAGCAAGTTCCGCCTCGGTAATCTTATTGTTAAGATTGTTTACAGCCTCCCTAATCCCTTTACCAGTTATTTCTATTGCTTTCATAATAGCCCGTATTTCCCATTCTTCCTTCTTCATCCTATACTTCCATATCGTATCTGTTAAATCGACTGCACTATCTCCGAGTTTCTCGGCAATTGTAGTAGTGAGCGGTGATTCCATACCTTTATCATAGCCTATCCTTCCATTACCAGTGTATTCATCGATTATCTCCGAGAACTTTTTACCTACAACCACTGCATCCCTAGGTTTAAGCTTGCGGGAAACACCTATTACTTCAACTCCTTTATCCTCTAGGTTATCGCGGAACCTATAATACTCTAAAAGGCTAGTGTAGACTGTGATCTTAGAGTTTCTATGATCATAGACTAATAAGAGGGGTGAATCAGCAATAGTCCTAATCCCCAGGAAATACTCGATGTTGCTCGGAGCTGTTAATAATACCCTATCAACCCCTGCTTCCTCGGATATACTTGATAATTTATGAATATTACCTTTCTCCTCCATCCCCATTCATCCCGGTAATTGATACTGGGATACCTATATTAGATGCGGCGGGTAATTATAGGTTTATAGGGTCCAGGATGTAATACAAAACCAGGGTGGTCGGAATGGAGGCAGCAATGACGTGCAAAAGAGATGGAAAACCAATGTATCTAGTAGAAGAATCCGAAAAGATGAGTGATGGAACGAGGAGGATTACCCTCTACTATAAATGCCCCGTATGTGGTTATAGGGTTGAATTAGAACAGCTAGTAATCAATGTGGATCGTGGTAATATCACTGTTAAAAGGTTTATTAGGTTGAAGTAGTTTTTC
The DNA here is from genome assembly GCA_015521265.1 of Desulfurococcales archaeon. Taxonomy (GTDB): domain Archaea; phylum Thermoproteota; class Thermoprotei_A; order Sulfolobales; family Desulfurococcaceae; genus WAON01. The sequence goes on along the minus strand of WAON01000238.1, from coordinate 3,210 downwards.
TCGGATGCCTAACGATCTTCATTTCCTCAGCAATTGAATAAATTCTACCGGCATCACTTTTATTTCCATATACTCTAACCCGATATATTTCAAGATTAACGGGCTCGATCAGTATCTTTGCATCTAGTTCCTCGTCTAAAAGCCTTAGAATATACTTGGTAACACTACCCGATGAAACATAGAATGATGCAGTAGGCCTTCCATTAACACGGGGCTTCGAATCTAAACTTTCACCGATTAAAGTATAGCTTATCGACTGTTTCCTCCCAGTCTTTTTTGAACGGGAAATATTGATGACCCGTTTAAGCTTACCCGTAATCTTCATCCACGTACCGGATGGAAGCTTTACATATATCTCCCCCAAAAACAATCACCTAGCAATCCAACTAGTAAACAACGACGCCCAGAGTATCCGGGATAACTCCGTTACGAACCAGTTTTTCATAAACCCTCCAGATCCTTTTAATTGTTACAAAGCTAGTATCAAAACCCTTCTCCTCCAATATTTCGAGGACTAAGCGTGGGAAATCGTCGGGGTGCAGTCCTCTAGCTTTTAATGCTGCTTCTTTAACAGCTAAGACTATGTCCCGGCTTGACGGATAGTTTTTCTTCTCCCTTCTACCCTTCCTTATTTCTCTCTCATACTCCTCGATCTCTTCTAGTAAGTCCTCGGGTATATACTGACTGTAATCTATCTCATCCAATACCTCCACCTATTAGTGATCAATTATACTAGGTTTTATTAAACTCTACCACAATGTATATGAACCGGGATGACCGGGCAGAGACATACTGAGCAGTGATGTAGGTGGAGCGACTGGGACCGCTCCTCATGGTTGGGATAAGGTTTTATCGGTGAACACTCCTATTTCATCAATCAAGACTAGTAGACTAGGTTCTTGGAGGAGTAACGTGTTGAAGTATCCAGATGTTATAGATGAAGTTAGGAGGATCATGTGGCCTAAACCATTAAAACTATTCACCGCAGGCCCAGTGGCTTGTTTCCCCGAAGTCCTAGAGGTTATGAGTCTACAAATGCTGAGCCACCGTAGCGATGAATACAGAGCCCTCCACAAAGATACTGTTTTAAGACTAGCAGACTTTCTAGAGGCTAAAGAATCTACTGTATTATTGATCCCTGCTAGCGGGACGGGTTTCATGGAGGCTAGCATTAGGAACGCTGTAACGCCTGGAGGGAAGGTGTTAGTAACGATCATTGGGGCTTTCGGTAAGAGGTATCGGGAGGTTGTTGAGAGTAATGGACGTGTACCGATAGTTTTAGAGAAGCCTCCGGGTGAGCCGGTTCTACCTGAAGAGCTCGATGAAGCGTTAAAGAAGAATCCCGATGTTGAAGCAGTAACTATAACTTATAACGAGACGAGTACCGGTGTATTAAACCCCTTGCCAGAGCTTGCAAAAGTAGTTAAGGAGCATGATAAACTCTTATTCGTAGACGCGGTCTCAGCGATGGGTGCCGCCGATATCAAAGTCGACGAGTGGGGTATAGACCTCGTATTTGCTAGTAGCCAGAAAGCCTTCGGAGTCCCGCCTGGACTAGCAATGGCTGCTGTTAGCCCTGCAGTATTCGAGAAAGCGGAGAAAATACCCGGGCGTGGATGGTACTTCGACTTATTGAAGATTAAGAAATACCTAGACTCTCAGTGGAGTACGCCTTCTACACCGCCAATACCGCAGATTGCCGGGCTAAACGCTGTCCTAAGGATTATTGAGAAGATGGGTGGTAAGGAGGCTTGGCTAAGAATGTATGCGGAGAGGGCTGAGAAGATTAGGAGAGGAGTACGGGATCTGGGGCTGGAATTATTCGCGAGGGAAGGCTATTATAGCCCAACGATAACCGTTGTAAAAGCACCGGAAGGGGTTAGGGGTGTGGATGTTTATAAAGCTATGAGGAATCGTGGATTCGAGATAGCGAAGGGTTATGGACCAGTTAAAGAGTACACGTTCAGGATCGGTCATATGGGCTATATAACCGATGAAGACATAGAGGAATTATTCATTAACCTGCGAGAAGTCATTGAGGAATTGAAAGGGGGTAAGTAATTCTCTGAAACTAATACTTTTTCACTTCTCCTCCTTCTCCGAATATCTTTAATAGTATAGACTCCTAGTACCAATATTACGATTAATACATGATTGGAGGCTGAAAGACTATGGTTAAGGTACTAGTTGCAGCACCACTGCATGAGAAGGCTATTAACTTGTTGAAGGATGCTGGATTCGAAGTAGTCTATGAAGAATACCCTGATGAAGATAGGCTTATCGAGTTAATCAGGGATGTTGACGCTGTTATTGTTAGGAGTAAGCCCAGGATTACTCGTAGAGTGATCGAGGCCGCTGAGAAGCTTAAGATTATTGCTAGGGCTGGCGTGGGCCTAGATAATATTGATTTAGAAGCCGCGAAGGAGAAGGGGATCGAGGTTGTTAATGCCCCTGCAGCACCAACGGAGAGTGTTGCAGAACTAGCTATTGGGTTAATGCTCGCGGTTGCTAGGAGGATTGCTTTTGCTGATAGGAAGATGAGGGAGGGGGTTTGGGCTAAGAAGCAAGCGATGGGTGTTGAGTTGAAGGGTAAGACCCTAGGAGTAATCGGTATGGGCCGGATCGGTTCAGCTGTTGCTAGGATAGCACATCATGGATTCGGGATGAAGATAATTTACTACGATGTTAGGCGCTGCCCCAAGGAGATCGAGGAGGAGCTAGAAGCTAAGTGCGTCGGCTTGGAGGAGTTGTTGAGGGAAGCCGATATAGTAACGCTGCACGTCCCATTAGTGCCGGCTACAAGGCATTTGATCAATGAGGATAGGCTTAAGCTTATGAAGAAGAACGCTATACTGATTAATACTGCGCGGGGCGGAGTAGTTGATACAAATGCACTGGTCAAGGCTTTAAAAGAGGGATGGATCGCTGGGGCCGGGCTAGACGTATACGAGGAAGAACCACTACCACCAGGTCATCCATTAGCAAAGCTAGACAACGTAGTATTAACCCCCCACATTGGCTCATCGACCCTCGAGGCCCAGGAGAGGGCTGGAGTAGAGGTTGCTGAGAAGATCATAGAGTTCTTTAAGAAAAAGTAAAACCCCTATTATTTTTATCTCCCTTTTTCATTCTCTCTTCAATAATTATTTCTTTATAGTTAAGGGTTTAATTATCGAATCCTACAATAATTAGTAACTACAATATTAGATG
>WAON01000237.1 GCA_015521265.1 Desulfurococcales archaeon | reverse complement strand
TTCCTATATAGTATTGCGAGGCCTGCTCCGTGGGGGAGGCTCGGCTGGAAACCGCTTAGTGCATGCTCTAAACCGTGTCCTAGATGGGTTATTCCGTGATCAATGCTTATACCCGCGATCATTGAAGCGTAGAGTAGCCAGTATCGATACTCTACATTACCGGGTTCACTTAGTGTTTTGGGGAGGTATTCTAGTATTATATGTGCAGCCTCTCGGCCCAATAGTCTTGTATATGGTGATGAGAGTCGGGAAGTGGATGATTCGATACTATGGGCTAATGCGTCTATGCTCGTGTAAATTGTTTGGTTTCGGGGTAATGTAACAGTATACCTTGGATCATCAACTGATACATCCGGATACCCGGGCCCGAATCCCAGCTTCAGCTTTTCCTCGGGAACTGTTACAACGGCAAACCTATCGATCTCTGTTCCAGTACCATGCGTTAAGTTAACAGCCATTATAAAAGGCTTACTACTAGGAATACTCCTCCTACGGAATAAGTAATCGGTAACCGAGCCCCCACCACTTAACACTACAGCAGCTGCCTTAACACTATCAATAACACTACCACCACCAATAGCTACAAAGCCCTCAGCACCGCAACGCTTATACTCATCAACAATACCATGCACAACCCCAGCATCCGGATTAGGCTTAACACCCTTATAGATACAATAATCCACGCCCTGCTCCTCGAGTATGCTTTTAACATCCCCGAGCGCACCACTTACCTCAGCCGATCTCTTCCCAGTAACAATCAATACTTTCTTCTTCCCCCTAACGTATCCTCCAGCCCTACCAATAACGCCTGATCCGAAGAATAGCTTTACACCACCATTGTAAACCATGAACTCCTCCATCCCAAGAACCCCCCCCGGGTTTCAGGTTAATTAGCAGGGGAAAGTATTGTTTAAAAATATGGTATAACGGGGTTATTTACTAGCCGGCATATCCCTGATATGGATATCCATTTGGGGATAGGGTATTTCGATATTGTTAGCATTGAATACTTCATAGATCTTCTTTATTAGATCATTCCTAACATTCCAATAATCCTCCCTCTTAGCCCAGAGGCGTAGTGTGAGGTTGATCGATGAATCAGCTAGCTCCGACACGATGACCTGTGGAGCTGGATCCTTCAGTGTCTTCGGGTGATTCTTAGCTATTTCAAGCATTAGTTTAGCCGCAACATCTAGATCGGTTCCATAAGCTACTCCTACTACTAGGTCCAGCCTCCTAGTATCGTATCTCGAGTAGTTAATTATAACTGATCCCCAAACACTCTTATTAGGTATGAATACATAGACGTTGTCCGGCGTTGCTAGTTCTACAGCCATAATTGTCAGATCCCTAACCGTGCCGGTGTTACCGTTAATGTTTACGAAATCACCGATCTCGAAAGGCCTATAGATTGCAAGCCATACGCCTGCTGCAAGGTTTGCGAATGTATCCTGGAGGCCGAAGCCTAGGATTAAGCCGAAAATTGCTGATAAACCAAGTATTACGGGCCCGGTTTCTAATCCTAAAGCTGAAGCTGTCGCTACTATGATTATAAGCCATCCAATAGCATTTACAAGGTTACCGGTTACCCGGATAACCATTTCTGGAGCATTCAGCTTCCTCATAGTCCTCTCTAGAAGGTTAACCGTAATCCTCAACGCGATATATCCTATGAGCAACGTTACAGCGGCATATATGATCTGTAGAATTGAAACCCCTACTAAGGGTAGTGGTGTGGAGAAAGTATTATTCTGATCCAAAATATACCATCCCATTGATCAGGCTAGATGCTATGTTATTAATGTCTCATATAGCTTAAAAGTATTATTAGAATATTACACTATCCAGTGATTATTGATCCATAGGGGGTGCACCGAGGTTTGGCAGCGATCGTTGCTGCTGAGAAGATTGCTGAGAAAATAGCCGAGCTTATCGAGGACGGCAGGATCGAGGAAGCAGTAGAGTTATTCTTAAAACAAACACTGCCTAACCGTTTAGACATACTAATATGGCTTGATCACGAGCAGAGGTATCCACTACTATCAAGGATACCCGTCGAGGAGTTAAAGGAGATTATGGCTAAGCTACCAGAGGAGATCGCCTATGAGCTTTTAATGATTAAGGGGATCGACAAGATAGTTAGAATACTCCACGAAATGCCCTCTGACGACGTAGCCGATTTCCTCCTGAAAATACCGCCGAGGTACAGGATGAAAATATTAAGCCTACTAATAACGCCTAAGAGGATGGAGGTTGAATCACTACTAAAATACCCCCCGGACAGCGTTGGAGGTGTAATGACTCCGCAAATACCAGTATTCTATAAGGAGAAAACTGTTAATGAAGCAATCGAGGAATACATGATCAAGGACAGCCTTGGACTATACGATAAACACCGCTACGTATACATAGTCGATAAGGGCAGGAAATTCATCGGCTGGCTAGACGTTAAAACCTTCCTAACAAGGCCCCGGGAGAAGAAGCTATGGGAAGTAGCACAGAAACCACCCACCGTTGTAAACGTTAAGGCTGACAGGGAGGAAGCAGCCCGGCTCGCTATAAAGTACGATCTCCTCGAGATTCCCGTTGTAGATGATGATTACAGGCTCCTAGGAGCAGTAACGATCGATGACGTACTAGACGTCGTAATATCCGAGTTCGGCGAAGACCTGTTGAAATTCGGTGGATTCATGGATGCGGTAAGGGAGAGCTATATAATCGCGAAACCGACACGTATAGCTTTGAAGAGGATTCCAGCAATCGTATACTTGTACTTGATGAATTCTATAACAGGCTCGATCGTCGCTGGCTTCACGTCAGTTATTGAGAGAGCCGCAATACTAGCTGCTTTCCTACCCATGTTATCCGATAACTCGGGGAACATCGGATCACAGGCTTCATCAATAATACTCCGAAGCCTCGTAATGGGGGAGATCGGTTCTACTTATAGAGATATAATGCGTGTACTACTTAAAGAATTCCTCATAACATCAATCATGCTCTTATTCCTAGCCCCAATCGGTGCATCGATAGCCTTCGCAATAACCTATTTCTCCTCAATGAACCCCACGTACTCCCTCAAGGTTTCATTAATAATAGCATCAGCCCTAACTGTTTCATGCTACGTAGCAGATATGGTTGGAACACTACTACCAATAATACTAGCAAGACTACGCGTAGACCCAGCGGTCACATCGGCACCGCTGATAACTACGATCGGGGACATCGTAACCGCTTCAACATACTTCTTAGT
>WAON01000236.1 GCA_015521265.1 Desulfurococcales archaeon | reverse complement strand
GTAGTACCAGTGTTGGGATCATATAGCCGGAAGCCCTTCTCCTGAGCAATATATAACTGGTAGAGGAGGCTTGGACTATAGTGCAAGTTTACTTTTAGGTGTGGATACTTCTTTACTAGGTAATAGTGTAGATAATAAGTACCCATATCCGGGTATCCATAATCACTCATCTTGAAGTATGTTGATAATCCATCATGGAAGAAGTGTCCTATGTGCCAGTATGATAGGAATCTACCGTTTGGTAGATAGTTTGGTGCTTGGTGGTTGTGCCAGACGAATAGGATCATTGGTTCATCAGGTGTAGGGGGTCCATGAACTACTTTAAACTCGACTGTATCGCTTGCTAATAGTGTGTCGCCGGCCCAGATCTCCATTTTAACATGGTAGTATCCATCACGGACTTCGGGCAGTGTTACCGGGTCGGAGTTTACAATGAATACCGGTGATTGCTGATATGGGGGTATTGTAACGATCTTGCTTGGAATGCTCGGCGCGTTGGGGAGGTCTGTGAAGTAGAATTTAATTGTCGCAGTAAAACCGGTATCCATGGATGGGTATATGTATGCTTGAACAACAATCTGCTGCCCCGGCTTATATATTGGAGCATCAGTAGTTACGAAGGCTTTACCGATCGAATAATTGGTTACGGCAACTACTCTAACTGATAGTGATGCTACAAGCATTACTAGTATAGTTAGGACAATAATATTGAATAACCTATTCCTCGCCATTCCCTACACCATACCACGCACATATATGGGCTTAGCAGTATTGAGTACAACTATATTTGGGAATAATTACGCATTTATTTAAATTAACCGTTTAGACCCTAGGATGATGATTAACAGTTTTAAAGCGTATATTTAAAATAGCCTAGTTAATCCTTGACATCCCTCAAATAAACAGCTATTATACCCAGCCCAATAGTGTAGAGTACTGCTGTAATCCTTAGTGGTAGCTCAATATCTATATCCATGAGTCTACCACCAATACTCCTACCAACACCTCCCAGTAGAGTCCAAGGTAGTCCCAGTATGCTTGAAGCCCTTCCTCTTAGATGTGGTGGTGTTAGCTTCATTGATAAAGCGTTGAATAGTGGGTTGGCTAGGTTCATGAATATGCTCCTTACAATATAGATTATGCTTGCGGCGATGTAGTTGTTTGTTAGTGTTAATGCTATTATTAACGGTATACTTGGGCTCGTGATCAATAGGTATGTGTCAACAATCCTTCCAATCCTCTCAACTAGGTTTGGTAATCGGAACATTATTAAAGCCATTATTAATACTTGTACCCCGAAAATACTTCCTAGTTCTCCGCTTGTAACATTGTATTTTAATGCGAAATAATAACCGATATTATGGATCGACATCGCTGCTCCAAAACCTATAATCGCATTAGATAATAGTAGGATCCACAGCTTCCCCGGTAGTTTTGTATATTCCGATAATATCGATCTAATGCTTGCCTCTACTCTTCCACGTTTAGGGTTTACATGCTTTATCCTACTTAAAGGTATGAATGCTGCGAGTGTGAGTGGTATTGGTGTTAGGAACATGTATCTGTATCCTTCTAGTAGGCTTGTATAATGGTATTCTTCTAGTATAACGGGGATCCATCCCATGAATAAGCCTAAAGCATTGCCGAGCAGTGAATAAGCACTAACAGTACTATATGCATAATGTAGTTCGCTATCCCTAGCTTTCCGGGAAACTATAACTGTAAAACCCGTAAAGTAAAACCCGCTGGAAACACCGCTTAAAAGGGAGGCTGTAAACAATGACCACAGGGTTCCCAGAGCTACTAGTGGGTATATGAAGAGACTAGCGAATAAGCCGTAAACTACCGGTTTCTTAGCATCACCTTCATCAGCTAATATACCAGCTACTAGAGAAGCTATAGCTGAAACAATTACCCCCGACCCTCCTAGTAACCCATATAGAGTCGCCGAGTAGCCTAAGAGTTTAAGATAGGGCGGGTAAACGCTCCACATAACCCCTTGGCCGAAGCCATATAGGAACCCGGTGATCGATAGGCTTCTATACCTAGCCATTCCCACGATACACCGATCAACTCCGTTACTAGGGAATCCATTGGTTTTAATACCCTAGCATTGGATTCGTAAAACCAGTGTAATATAATTGCAACGGTAAAATTGGAGAAATCTTTTGGACATGGTGTTTTTGTTGGGTTTGGAAATATTTTATCTCGCTGCGGGACTGCTCATTGGGCTTACCGCGACGATGGCGGGTATAGGCGGCGGAGTATTTATGGTTCCACTATTCTACTTTATAAGCAACGATTTATCAACGGCGATCGGTACTAGTAAGTTCATCATAGTCTTCATCTCCCTTATAGGAACAATAAACTACTCAAGGCTGTTCAAGATACACTACCGTAACGGTTTATGGATACTTGCAGCGATGGCTCCATCAGCATATCTGGGGGCTTATGCTTCTGAAATCATTGATAAGGGCGTGCTTAGATTATTCATTGCATTATTCATACTCTACTATTCATCGAGGCTATTGGTAGGCGTATTAAAAACGAGGATTACTGGTAAGCACCCGGTTGAAGCCGATCCATCGGTTACCAGAATACCCGCTAGGAAAGGATTAGTTATTGGAACAATTTCCGGCTTAATAGCTGGTATTACCGGTACTGGTGGTGGAGCTGTTAATATGCCTCTCTTCCTCGGAGTATTGAGGCTCCCAGTACATTATGCTGTAGCTTTATCTACATTCCTAATATTCCCGTCAGCGGTAGCGGCGGCCGTCCAGCACGTTTATAATGGGCAAGTAGACTATGGTATCGCTATGCCTTTCCTAGTGGGAGCTGCTATTGGAGCTTTACTCGGTCCAAGGATCGCTGTTAGGCTCAGCAGGGATAAATTAAGGGTTATTATTGGACTAGTATTATTGTATGTATCGCTTAGAATGCTCGGCTTAACGCCTTTTTAGGGATATATCCTCCCCCTAAACCTCGGGAAGGGTATTGCATCCCTTATATGGTCTATACCAGTAATCCACATAACAAGCCTCTCAACTCCGAGGCCAAAGCCGCTGTGAGGAACCGATCCATATCTTCGGAGGTCAAGGTACCACTCGTAATCCCTAGGATCATATCCCTGCTCAATAATCCTATCCCGAAGCTTCTCGAGGTCTTCTTCACGCTCACTACCCCCAACGACTTCACCATATCCCTCCGGCGCTAACAGGTCAAAGCCCAGGGCGAGCCTTGGATCATCCTTGTCTAGCTTCATGTAGAAGCTCTTAATCTCTTTGGGGAAATGAGTTATGAAGAATGGCTTATCGAACTCCATCGTGAGAACTCTCTCCTCATCAGCCCCTAGATCATCACCCCACTCAATGCTTACACCCTTCCCTTGGAGGATTTCTATTGCTTCATCATATCTAATCCTAGGGTACGGCGTCTCCAACGCGTTTTCCAGTATCCTAGTATCTCGTTTAAGAAACTCTAACTGCTCCATGTTCTCCTCTAACACCCTCCTAACAATGTATGATACTAGTTCTTCTACAACCCTCATCATATCCTCCATGTGGTACCATGCTGCTTCCGCTTCTAGGTGCCAGTATTCCGCTAAGTGTCTCCTAGTCCTCGATTTTTCTGCTCTGAAGCTAGTTGTTAGGCTCCAGACTTTCTCTAGGCTATATATTAGTGCTTCTAGGTATAACTGGGCGCTCTGGCTTAGATAGGCTGTTTTATCGAAGTATTTTACTGGGAATAGTGTTGCACCACCCTCTACCGCTGAAGCTGTTAGTATTGGTGGTGTAACCTCCCACCACCCATTCCTTATAAAGTATTCCCTACCAGCTTTCAATACCGTGTGTTTAACCTTCATTATCTCCGTTAATCTCCTACTCCTAATCCATAAATGCCTCTTATCGAGGAGGTAGTCTATACCCTCCCCACCCTTAATCGGGAAATCCCTGCTATCACCAACGATCTCGAAGTAATCCGCGACAACCTCCCTACCACCGGGAGCGCGGGGCTGCTCAACAACTACTCCACAAGCCTTAACACTAGCTTCTAAACCAATATCCTTCAACCTTTTAACGAGGCCGGTTCCAAGCCTGTTCTTATCAACAACAACCTGGATAACACCCGTTGAATCCCGGACCCGAACAAACGCTTTACCACCAACGACGCTTCGGCGATAAATCCATCCACGAATACAAACCCTACCACCAACGATTCCCTCAGCCTTTAAAACCCTACTAATACTAACCCACTCCGACAACTAGTTCACCACGCAGGCACGATTATGGATTCACTACTCTGGGATTCCTACTATTTTTCAGAATACAAGTAGTAGTATTAAGTATTCCCATTACAATGATGATCAATAATGTTATTCTAGCCAGTATTATGCGACAATTATAGGCTATAATTTTAATCATGCAAAGGAAAACGCTGGTTTAACATGGCTTGGTTACCAGTTGTTATGG
>WAON01000235.1 GCA_015521265.1 Desulfurococcales archaeon | reverse complement strand
GTATGTTATTTAATCCTCTTCGAGCGTATTCCATGTAGTAATAGGATTAATGTAATAGTAGTATGCTCTATATGGAGTAGTATCTGGTACCTCGTTATTGCTGGGGGTGGTTTATCGGTTTGCCCGTAGTCGGTAGGTTGACGGGAAGGTATGATGCTAAGCGTGTGGAGGAGGAGGTTAAGAAGTTCTGGGAGGAGAACAGGGTTTATGAACTTGTTAAGGAGAAGAATAGCCGGGCCCAGTTAAGCTTTAACTTCATAGACGGCCCACCGTATCCTAGTGGTGATGTACCACATATTGGTACTGCTTGGAATAAAGCATTGAAAGACGTTGTCCTCCGGTATAAGCGGATGAGGGGGTACAGGGTATTCGATAGGCCCGGTTATGACTGTCATGGATTACCGATCGAGGTTAAGGTTGAGCAGAAGCTGGGTGTAAGGGTTAAGCGGGAGATCGAGGAGCGTATCGGTATTGATAAGTTCGTGCAGGAATGCAAAAACCTAGCCTTGAAGAATCTTAAATCAATGACTAAATGGTTTAAAGAACTAGGAGTATTCATGGATTGGGAAAACCCCTATCTTACGCTTAGGGATGAGTATATTGAGGCTGGATGGTGGCTGATCAAGAAAGCAGACGAGCAGGGATTATTAACTACTGAGCAGCGAGTAGTCCACTGGTGCCCAAGGTGTAGTACTACTCTTGCAGAGTATGAGGTTGAATACCATGAACTAGTTGATCCAAGCATATATGTGAAGTTCCCGGTTAGGGGGAGGGAGAAGGAATATCTCTTGATCTGGACGACTACTCCATGGACGCTTCCAGCAAACACTTTCATAATGGCCCATCCAGATGAAACCTATGTGAAGATCAGGGTTGGAGATGAACACTATATTCTCGCGGAGAAGAGGCTCGAGGAAGTAGTTAGGGATGCAGGGATTAAGGAGTATACTGTGGTTGAGAAGTTTAAGGGCAGTGATCTAGAAGGACTCGAATACGATCACCCACTAGCCGATATAGTTCCATTACAGAAGGAGTTGTCAAGGTTTCACAAGGTATTGATGGCTCCGGAATTCGTAACAATGTATGAGGGAACAGGGCTAGTACACGGTGCTCCTGGCCATGGTAAGGAAGACTTCATAATTGCTAAGAAGTACGGTATAAACGTTATCGCTTCACCCATAGATGATGAGGCAAGGTTTACAAGGATCGCTGGTAAATACTACGGGTTATACGTGAGGGACGCTAATAGGGAGATTATAAATGATCTAAGGGAGAGGAACGCATTACTACACGAGTCAACGATCAAGCACAAATACCCGGTTTGCTGGAGGTGTAAAACACCAGTAGTACAGAGGGCAACGCGTCAATGGGTATTGAAAGTCTCGAAGCTTAAGGATAAATTGTTGGAAGAACTCGACAAGGTTAACTGGATACCTGAATGGGCCCGGGAAAGGACTAGGCATATGGTTGAAAACATACAGGACTGGGTGATCTCAAGGCAGAGGTATTGGGGAACACCACTACCAGTATGGATCTGTCCTGAGGGGCATAGGCTAGTAATAGGTAGTGTTAAGGAGTTATTAGAGCATGGAGGAGAAAAACCCAAGGAGCTGCATAAGCCGTGGATCGATAGAGTAGTATTGAAATGCCCAGTATGCGGTAGGGAAATGCACCGTGTACCAGACGTATTAGACGTATGGTTCGACAGCGGTATATCCTTCTACGCAGCTAAGGGGCACCCGGAGAAGCTTAGCGTGGAAGATGTAATACTAGACTTCATCGTGGAAGGACATGATCAAACCCGTGGATGGTTCTTCTCCCTCCTAAGATCAGGGGTATTAGGCTATGGTAGAGCACCTTACAAGAACGTCCTGGTACATGGATTCGTACTGGATGAGAAGGGCCGGGAGATGCATAAAAGCCTTGGAAACTATGTTGGAACGGATGAAGCTATTGAGAAGGTTGGAAGAGACCCGCTGAGGTTCTGGGTTCTCCAGAATACTGTATGGGAGGATTTAAGGTTTTCATGGAAGAAGTTCGACCAAGTAATCAGGGATCTAGGGATACTGTGGAACACCTACGTATTCGCATCAACATATATGAACCTCGACAAGTATGACCCCGCCCAGCACATACTAGACAACTACACAGAGGATCTAAGGCTTGAGGATAAATGGATTCTCTCAAGGATAAACACATTAACCAAACAGGTTACCGAGAAGCTTGAAAACTACTACATACACGAAGCAACACGACTGCTAAGAGAGTTTATTGTTGAAGATATGAGCCACTGGTATATTAGGCTGATCCGTCCTAGGGTCTGGGTTGAGGAGAATACTAGGGATAAACTAGCGGCTTACACGGTTTTATACTATGTATTAGATAAGTATCTAAGATTAATAGCCCCCTTCACACCCTTCCTAGCAGAGAAGATCTACCAGGAAGTATTCCGTAAAACAATGCCGGAGAACCCGTTAAGCGTACACCTCCTAGACTGGCCGAGTATTGATGAGGAATATGTTGACGAGAAACTAGAGTCTGACATGATGATTGTAAGGGAGATTTATGAAGCAGTAGCATCTGCACGTATGAAGGCTGGATTGAAGCTTAGGCAGCCGGTTAAATCCGTAACAGTTTACACTGATCGAGAAGATGTTAGGAGGATCGTTGAAGAATACGGAGAAATAATAACACTACTCGTAAACGCTTCAACAATAGAGTCTAAATCATTAGAGGAGCTGGGTAAACTTGTAAAGTATAGGGTTAAACCAGTCTACAGCGTCATTGGGCCTAGGTTCCGCAGGCTTGCTAAGAAGATCATAGAGTATATTGGTAGGCATGAAGAAGAGATAGCGAGGGAT
>WAON01000234.1 GCA_015521265.1 Desulfurococcales archaeon | reverse complement strand
GTATTTCTCTATTTTGCCGAATCTTATACTGTATAGTATAATGTATAGTGCTGTGATGTGTATCGCGGCTTCTGCTAGTGAGCTGTAGGGTAGGTAGGCTTTGCTTAGCTGTAGGAGTGTGTATAGTCCTATGAACCATGCTAGTACGTTGATGTTTACTGGTGTGAACCCGGTTAACCCGGTAGTGTCGAATCCTTTTAGCCCTGTTGAGTTTGCTATGTATGGTATTACGTAGTATGCTATGAATCCTATGAGTATTACGTAGTAGATTATATAGTATATTACTCCTTTACCGATACCTTTTGCTAGTTCTATTTTTAGAGATTTACTTTTCTTTTCCTGGTTCATTGTTTATCATCCCTGTTTTCCTAGGTTGTATTTTTCTATTTGTAGCCCGTTGATGTCGAATACTATGTATTCCGTGTTTTGTATTATGCTATTATCCACGGTTAACTCGCAAATGTATGGCTTACTCGGTGATGACGAGTAATTCATTAGAACCTTGCTGTAGAGCTCCATTCCATCCCTTGAAACCATTGTTATTCTTACTGGTGCATCTATTGCTATGTTTGAGTATATGATACAATATATTCTTGAAGTATTTCCTACCCGGTTAATCCTAATATCGCGTATGTATAGGTCTATGTAGTTTCCGAATGTTGTTATGTTTGTTAGTCTTGTTGTTTGTGTGAAGGATACAAGGTTTGTATTAACATGTATCAGCATCGTTATTTCTTCATTAATCGTATCCTTGGTTAAAGGAACCTCTATGCTAACAGGATAGTTTATCAAGTCTTTAGACATGTTTGTGAAAACTATGTGTGCGAGCGATTTATTCATTAGTAATAAATCGATAGTGGGGCCTTTTGCAGGTGATTTCTTAGTCCACGTAATATTCAGCTCGATCAATGCTTTCAGAATTACTCGACCCCCTACCTTACTGATCGTAATATTCCTTGGACGATAACTTATCCTAGCCGATGATAGGGAGTTTATCATAGGTATGAATTGATTATTGAAATCCCTAACCATTGCGAAGAGCATGTATAAGCCCATGATATAGAGTATGACGCCTATAATAATAATTGAAGAATAAACAATTCTACTATAAGCCATAGCTTCACCATCTATTTCTATATACCTGGATTCCAAGTTTAGATAATACGTGGGTGTAATAAGTAGTTTTTCATTAATCTGTACACGTTTAAAAGTGTGTATTTTTTAGTGGGGGTTGACGGTATTGTCTAGGGATGTTGGTGGTTTGGATAAAGTAATTGCTAGTATTATCACAACGGCTTCCTCGAACACTATAACTAGTATAGATAGTGATCTAGGGGCTTTCACGCCTCAAGATTTTATGGAGGAATTGGAGATTAGTGGGGGTAAGGCCGGGCTTATAGTGATTAACGAGTTTAGTAGGGGTGATTTATCTAGTGTTATGGGGGTTGATAGCAGTAGTAGGTTTATAGATACGCCGTACTTCTTCATGGGGATTGGTAGTGTTTCGGTATATAATCGTGTTTTAAGAAGCGGTTTTGACTGCCCGGATGTTTATGGAGTAATATATGGGTCTCGGGGAAGTGGTTGTGAATGGTTGCTGGTTGTTGGGAATGGTTTGGATAAGGGTGGGCAGTTTCCAGAGCAGATAGTGACTCGTAACCCTGCAGGATACCCTTATACCGCCGGGTATAATCGTTTAATGGCTTTAAACGAGTTAAGGCTTAGGCTTGAATCTTATGCTTTAAACAATATAGTTGATGATTATGGGAGGATTATACTTGTCGACGGCCCCATCTACCACATACCATCGATCTTCACTGTTTATCTAAGGGGAGGTGGGTATAAGAGCGAATCGCTTAGAAAATACTATGAATCATGGAGGATACTCTTACGGGAAAGAATTAATGCCTTAAACAGGCTGATAGGTAAGGGGTTTAGGATTATCGGTATTGTTAAAAGACTTGAATACTCAACACTGCTCTCCCGTATTGACCCATTAAATATTCTAAAAAGTAATGCCCGGATCAATGATCACACGTACTTGTCAATAGCAGCTAATAACATAGCCGGTAAAGGAGGAGCTAAACCCTTCATCCTAGGCCCCTTCAAATACCGTAACAAGGGGATCATTGATGAACTCCCGGAAAGGATCGGGTATTATGTAGGGCTTCCGCGGAGGAGGGAGGCTAGATATAGCAGTAACTATGTCTTTTATAGAGTCGAGCTTCTCGAGAATGATCCAGAGCTGTTGAACATTGTTTTAACCGATAGTCTTGGTAGTGGAGCATTGCTACCGTTAACTATCCTGCTAGTCGATAGTAGGGCTAAAAAATTATCTGGTG
Organism: Desulfurococcales archaeon; assembly: GCA_015521265.1. Classification (GTDB taxonomy): domain Archaea; phylum Thermoproteota; class Thermoprotei_A; order Sulfolobales; family Desulfurococcaceae; genus WAON01. The sequence continues at coordinate 1,377 of WAON01000234.1, read as the reverse complement.
GGTTAAGGAACTATTTATTGAGGCTTATTGAGAATAAGGGTATACCGTTAACATACGATATGATGCGTTCTATTGAGGGACTATATAGTGGATGGTAGAGAACTTATCGGCAGCTTGGAGGAGAAGGCTAGGAAGGCTAGGGAGATTGCTGAAGAATATGGAGAAATTATTGGATGGGTTTCGAGGACAAGCCCATCGATAATAAGCGAGGAGGGCGGTATTGTCGTATTCGACATCGATCCAGAGATTTATTTCGGCTTCTTCGAGGAGCTGGGCAGTGCTGGTAGCTACTTAGCAGTAGTCGATATAAAATCGCTGAATATCGTAAGTTTGAGAATTATCAGTGTAGAGCGTAGAGATATACTAGCTGAGCTAGACCTTCCGGATCTAAGTGTTTCATCGCCGGGAAAAGACCTCTACGGACTATTAACTAGGACAAGAGTGAAAGCTAAACCACTATTATCCTATGATCCCTTCAACGATGTTGTAAGCATTGCTAACTATGTAATCGAGCCTCAATCACCCGTTATCAGGCCTCTTAACGAGAAGGTTATCCAGAAAATACTTGGACTACCAACCAGCGGCGTATTCATCGGTTATCCAACTGTTGGAGATAAGCCTATCTTCGATCTCAAAGCACACTTGTTCATCCCCCTAAAAGCCTATTATCAACACATGATCGTCCTGGGAACAACTGGTTCGGGTAAAACAACCCTTCTAAAAAATATGATTTCCTCACTAGCTAGTGGTTATAAGCTTAGTGATAATAGAATATCCCTCGTAGTAATGGATCCTAATAGGGACTATGTAACCCTACCCTTAAAGCCTCACTACGAATTCAGTGAGGGTTTGGATGTAGAGTTAGAAGAGAAAATGATCAGTAATATTAAAGGTAGAGTTGATAAGCCCAACGGCTTAGTCTTGATTATTCCTATAACTAGCATGGTATTGGAGAGACTTAATGTTAAGGATACTAGTTGGGCTAAGGCTTTAATGGATATAGCTGATGAATATTTTGAATCAACCTATAAATCGATCGCTGAGAAAATGGGCTGGAAAACAAGCATTATTGATAAACACGTGTATGAAGAGCCTGGCGATAATAACGGGAAGCCCCTGAGATTCGTTGATTACAAGGTAAGCATAGTTTACGAGGATAATTCTAGGGATATAATAGAGTTATTCATAATACCCTACGGCTTCAGGTTTAACGAGCTAAGTGTTAAGGAGTTTATATCGCTAAACCCTTATTTTACTCGGAACGCTAAGGATAGCTTGTCTCGTTTATTAAACTATTTGAATAGTAGAGGTGTAGTTATTGAATCACTACAGGAGCTATACGATGCTCTTAGAGAAGCAAGGTATAGGATCGATGAG
>WAON01000233.1 GCA_015521265.1 Desulfurococcales archaeon | reverse complement strand
TTTATTTTTGATCGTTCACTTAAACCTCCCAACAATTTTGAGACGTATTCTAGGTTTCTAGGCTCACTCGTATTGAAAACTACTTTAACAGATGCATTCTGGTAAACCGCATCTGTTAATGCGAGTGCTTGCTGTGTAATAATTATAAAGCCAAGCCCATACTTCCTACTTTCCATTAATAATCTAGATGCAAGGACTCTTCCACCGCCTCTTCGAAATATCTGATGGGCTTCATCAATAACAACTATTTGTTTATTTATTCCACGTTCACTATACATAGTATTTAGTAATTTATGAAGGAGTGTATCCATATATAGAATCCTAACATAATCGCTTGATAGCCTGTTTAACTGTATAATTGTGGGCTTAGAGAGGATTTCACTCATACTTAACTGGTTCCCGGAGAAGACTCTTGTAGATAAAACTTTTAGGTAAGGTATGACTCTCTTCACTAGTTCATCGTCTTTAGCCATTAGCATAGCTGTACCTAGGACATCCCTAAATGTTGGAGGTTTATAATTCCAAGTCCCTTGTTCTTCGGGGAAGATACCTTTCTTCTTATATGTTTCAATAATTATTTCTTCTATGATCTGCCTCTGGAGAGGGCCGAGTTTGAATAGTGATTGTATAGTGTAAGATAATTGATGTGCTCTTTGCCCCGGATCACTACCTTTCAATTCTAAGGGGTTAAGGGATGTATTCGATGCATCTATGATTAATGTATTGGGCAGTACTTCGGCTAAATCACCGTATTCGCCATGCGGGTCGAGTACTATGAAGTTGTACTTGTAATAGGTGTATGTTTGTAGAATAATGTTTTTAGCAAGCCTAGACTTACCCATACCACTAGCGCCGACAATTACGAAGTGGTTATTCGGTAACTCGTCAAGATCAACTTTTAAAACACCAGAAGTTTTTTCCCAGTACCATTGCACCCTATCTCTCTTTATCTTATCTCTAATATAGGTTCTTGATGGATAACCGTGTTTTAGAATGGCTTTCATTAACCCTAGCCCAATACCCTTCTCGCTTCTTACCTGGTATTGCATCATTGTATGGGATAACTTGTGTGTGATGATGTATGTTAATGGGATTAAACCATATAGTCCTAATCCACTACATAAACCTGCTAATGTAATTAATTCTACTTCGTGAAATAGAAGAACCGGTATTATAGAGGCTAGTAGTAGTAGGGGGAGTAGGATTATCTGTGTATCTATTCTAAAAACTGTATTAATGGAAGAGCTAATGTATCCGGTTACAAATAACGTGAGAGATAATGATGCAAAGTAAGTAGCTAAATTATGAAATATAACACCAATATCCGGTTTCAATTTTAATTCTCTAATTGTCAGAGATAGTACCGAGTCGTATTTCTGATACTTCTTAACAATTATTAGAGATGCTATAAGGGATACAATATAATAACCTATTACTAAGCCTCCGAGAATTCCGGTTAGTATAATTGAATTAATTATCCCGAGAATATAGGATTCTGTTAAAATTATGCTTATAGTTATTAAGACTATATAGGTAGTTATTAATGGTATTAAGACGTTTATTTCTGGAATTAATGCTACTGGATTATATGATGTACGAAGTACACTTATAACATATGCAACTACTATATTTATCAACATTAGTAAAATCGTCCTAATATATGGGTCCAATATTTTATACCTTGAAGTACTCGGTTCCCCATTATTATATAGGATTACCTTATATTAAGGCAGTTTTAAAATTGGTTCTCATTAGAATTGGTAGTGGATAGTTAATATTTATGGGGTGTTTTTGTTTTGGGCAGTGTTGTTTTATCTTGTTTGAATAAAATAGGTTATAAGAAGGTAAACTATATTCAGAAAGAAGCATTCAAAACCATAGTTAAGCGTGGAAAGTCGGCAATAATTATTGCACCCACAGGTATGGGTAAGACCGAAGCAGCGGTTTTTCCAATAATGTTTGAGATATTGAAGAATAAGTATAAACCAATATCAGCCCTCTACATTTCACCGTTAAGGGCATTAAATAGGGACCTAGAGAAGAGACTCAGGAAGATTGCAAGCTGTTTTAAAGTCAAAGTAGCATTGAGACACGGTGATACTTCTAGTGGGGAGCGGAGAAGAATAAATGAAGAGCCCCCACACATACTAATTACGACGCCTGAGACTCTCAGTTATTTATTAATTAATGAGAAAATGATGGAAAAATTAGTTAATCTTAGATTTGTAGTGATCGATGAATTCAGGGAGCTTGTGGAAAGTAAACGCGGATCCCTATTGTTTACGCTGCTCCACTTTCTCGAGGAATACGTGGGGCATAGGATTGTGAAGATTGCATTAACGGCGACACTAAGCGATGTATGGGAAGCTTCGAAGATATTAAATGATCCATTAGGAGTTAAGATTATTAGGGATACTAGTAGTAAGGAGAAAAGGATCGAAGTAGTGCTTCCAGAATGTAAAGGTTTCGCGTGTAGAAAGCTCATCGAGGATGGACTGGATCCAGAGCAAGCTGGTCGCTTGCTTTATATAATTGAGAAGATTAGAGCCGAGAAAAACGTTCTGATATTTACTAATACCCGCTCCCTTGCTGAAAAACTTGGTGTATTGCTAAATGAAATTGTAGATAAGCTCGGTTTAAGGTTTAGGGTAGCAGTTCATCATGGGAGTTTATCTAAGAAACACCGCGTAGAAGTTGAAGAAGAATTTCGAAAAGGAGAGATTAACGGTTTAATCGCTACATCGAGTATGGAGCTGGGAATAGATATTGGAAGGATCAACTATGTAATCCAATACCTTTCTCCCCGCCAAGCCGTTAGGCTAGAGCAGAGAGTGGGGAGGAGCGGGCACAAGCTTGGCGGTGTATCTAGGGGCGGTATAATTGTTAATACAAACCCACTCCAAATACTAGAATCAACAATCCTAGCCCACCGAGCCCTAAACGGAGACTTGGAAAAAGAAATCATTATGAAAAAACCATTCGATGTACTCGCCTATTCCCTAGCAATCTACACATTGATGAAAGGAGAGGTAAATATAGATGAGATCTATGATATACTAAAGAAACACGAGCTATACAAGGATTTGTCGATTGATGAATTAGAAGCCGTTATACAATACCTATGCTATACAAGACTAGTTAAATGCAGGGATAAGAAAATCTACCCGTCCCGTAAAACAAGGCTCTACATATACCTCCACACAATGATCCCAGATACCCGAGACGTAGTAGTTATAGATGTTAAAACCCATAAAAAGATAGGCTCATTAACAGAGGAATATGTTGTATTAAACATAAACCCAAACGATACCCTCGTCCTAGCCGGTAAGCCGTGGAGAGTTGTAGAATACGATGAAGCAGAAGCTAAACTATATGTAGAACCATTGGAGCCCGGCCAAGAACTCATAGTAATACCCCATTGGGAGGGTGAAAACATACCAGTAGAATATGATACAGCCCAAAAAGTAGTCGACTTGATAGACAAAGGAATAAGCAATATTAACATGGAAAAACTCGGAATCAACGATAACATAATTGGAAAACTTAATGAATACGAGGAACTACTCCGAAAAATAAGAAAGGACTTAATCCGGGTAATCTACGATAAGAAACACAGGATCATATACTTAACAGCACCTTATGGATCAAGAGTGAATAAATTCCTAAGAGACTTATTGAAATACATATTAACAACAAGATATCCGGGATACAAACTATACGTATATTCAACTCCATACTCAATAATAATCCTTGAAGAAAGCAAGCTACTCGATCGCCAGTCGGCCTATTTTGTAAGGAATGTATTAGAAAAACTCCCGGATTACATTAATAATACAAATATAAAAATCATAGCCAAAGCATCCGGAACACTACAATGGAGAATATACCAAGTAGCACAGAGATTTGGAGCAATAAACATTAAGGATAGAACAAAGATTACTAAAAGCCTCCTCGAAAGCTATATAGACACAGTAATAGGGGTAGAAGCCTTAAGAGAAGTAAAGGTAAAGGATTATGATCTACAACATGTATTTGAAATAGCAGGTAAAATAGCCAATGGAGAAATCAAAGTAGTCGATGAAGTTGAGACAAACGGGGAACTACTCAAAATACTTATCGGATACACTGAGAAACAACTACCTCCATCCTATCAAGCAATTGATGAGGAGAAGTATATTGAAAGGATTAAGAATAGGAAGATAACATTAATATGTATAAAGTGCGGGTATAGGGTGACTAGAACTGTTAGAGAAATACTAGAATATAAGGATTACCGATGTCCCCGGTGCGGCTCAAGATCACTAGCACCAGTTAAGGGTAGCGGTGAAAAAGAATACCAAGTGATCAAGAAATACATTAGTGGTGGAAAGCTAAGTAATGATGAAAAGAAGATATTAAATGATCTACGTAGAAGAGCCCTCCTACTATTAAACTTCGGATCAATAATCCCGCTACTCTTCGCGGCAACGGGTGTTGGAACTAGTGAGGCTATAAGGATACTCAACGAGCTTAGGAGGGGTTCAAGCCTCGTGGAGGAACTGTATAAGAGTGAGCTTAGATATGTTAAGATCAAGAAGTTTCTAAAATAATTCTAGTCACCCTCATCCGGTATAACACCAGCCATTCTAAAAGACTCGAGTACTTCTACACCATGCCTACGGCTAGGCCTCTTCCAAATCCCTGGATCACCAGTGATTAAGGGTAGAACTACTTTTTCAACCAAGACCTCAGAAATAGGACACACTTCTAAACAGATACGGCAGCCGGGGCATGGTATATTTGGTAGCGGCCCATAACGAGTAAGTCTTACTAGACTGTAGGGACACCATAATACACAGCTCCCGCAGCGGGCACATCCATACAACCTATATATTATTTTTAGAACATCTGCTAAATCCTCCAAGTTCTCAGCTGTTTTCATATTTGATCTTAGCATTTTTCCTTCAATTTCTATCCTTGTATCCCTTGTTTCGATTACAATAGTATTATTCTCCCGGTAGATTGATTTCTTAAGCATGCGGATATTATTGTAGAATTCAAGCTGGGCTTCCCCAGTAATTATTTCGCGGTTAAAGACTGTTCTAATATAGCCGTTTTCTTTCTCAACCTTTAAGGGTGCTAGGTTTATAGTACTGTTTAACAGCCTATACACGTATTCCTTCCTCCAATCAATAGTGTAGCCGGGTATGTGGTGTGCAAGTCTTTGCTTTGCTACTGCTGGAGTTAGCCATCTCCATAACCCATACTTTATCCATTCATACGGCTGCTCGAGACGCTTCCTCCACCACTCTAATACCCTAATCCACTTCTCCCAATGTTCCGGATAATTCCTCTCAACCTCTCTGAATTCTGCTAGAGTACTTGATGGGCAAACATAGCATCCTAGCCTTTCAAACCCCTGATCGTATAGCTTGTTGTAGGGTAGTTTTTCCCTATAAATGTAAAGCCACTCGATAAGCTGGTTCCAATCCTGTATAGGTGAAACGCTTAATAAGTGGGGTACCCATCGGTTACGCCAAATACTGGGGCTACGGGCTCGATCAATTGATTCGAAAGCTCTCTGCCCTACAATGTTCAAGGCTCCACTGGGCCAGACTTTCCGGGTAGTTCTAGCTATTGGTACGAGTTTTGTAACCTTGCAACACCAGCGGTAATCTTTTCCGGGTGGTCCAAATATCCAGACAGCTTTCCAGAAAATATCGCCCGCTGATGCCTTGAATAGTTTTAAACCATACTTCTCGGCTACATAGTCTACGTTTTTAATAGTTTCCGGCAGCTCGATCCCTGTATCGTTAAATAAAACATCGGCTTCACCGAGAGCTTTAATCGTTAAGTGTAGCGCTGTAAGGCTATCCTTCCCGCCGGAGTAGGATACTACGGGCTTCATAGGGTGGTGCTGGTAGACTTTACGTAGAAACCGGATAGCTTTATCCTCATAGAATTCTATACCATAACTGTTATGTTTTAACACGCTCCAGAGATCACTGCCCTTATTACTAGTCTCAACCGGTAAGCGGCGCTCCTTATAGAACTTGACAACTATGAATTCATTATCATCTATTCTTTCAGCTAACCCTATAACTCCCCTAATCCCTTTAACCAATACCTGCCTACTACTAGTTGATAAGCTGTGTTTAAGCCTCATTTTAGGATAGATCTTTCCATGAACATATACCGAGTCCACTAGTCCAAGCTGATCTGCTAAGTAGGCTCCAGCATAGGTTAAACGGAACCTCCAGAGTTCTCGGAATGGATCGTAGTATAACTGTCCTAAAACATTCCCGGATGCAACGATCTCCCACATCTGGTCCCAATGAGGCACTTTATTAAACAATAGGAACTTGCCTCGGAAGAATTCATTAAATATTCTATCAGAGCCGTACTCGTACCTTATAGCATTGTATAATTTTTCTAAATCCCTTTGGAAAGCAGGCCTTGCATCTCCTGGCTCGGTTAGTTTTAAAACATAGAGTAGGTCTTCTTCACCCTGCTTTGGCTTAATAACTGGTACATCATAATCTGGATCCCAGTATATTTTTGTTGTTTTTGGCCATATTTTCCGCATCAATCACACCATTTGTATTAAATATCATATGTTTTTAACCCGATTAACAAGTAATACGCTAATACTAGCATATACCCAGTTGATTAAACGCCCTATAATACCTAAATAAACCACTACTTAGACAATTGTCTAGCAGAAAACCCATTATTTCTACGGTAAAATTGATCCATTAGTAGACAAGTGGAGAAATCCTTAAATACTAACGATGAGGAATAAAAATAAACGAACACTAACCGGTTGGGTGTACACCTATGAATCGTATATATGCGTATCTCTTATTAGTATTAATGATCCTACCATTCGCAACTATCCCAACACCAGGGGCATCACAGGTCACAGGCGGTGTATACGTAAGAGGAAGCATCACTAACTACAATGATCTAGCCCCAGTTAATGGAAACGTCTTACTAACCGACAAGGCAATATTATGGGTTATAATCAATAATACACAATTAACATGGCTTCAGGGAGAAGTTAGGATATCATTAATACTAAGCAACGACACAGTAGATCCTAACGTTGGAGGATACTTCTTCGATGTATCAAATACTGGCCAATTCGTAAGTAACCCAGCAAATAGCCCATATGGTGGAGTCATAAACCTATATACAAATAGTACTCTGGAAGACATCAACGGTGATACGGTAGGTAACGTAACAAACCTTATATACAATGGAGCTAATGTAACCGTTGTCAAGATCAACCTAGCATACTTCCAGTTATCTGATGTAGTATACATAAAGAACGTCTATCTAGAAAAGAGTGTTTCAGGCGTAAACCTATACAATACTCAGTTAACAGTAAAAGTATTCAAAGCATCTTCATGGGACGCTGCTCTCTCGATTAATAATGTAAAAATATTATACATTCCAGCTACATGCAACGATGTTATAATCAATGTATTCACACCGAATGTTATTCATCTAGACAATGCAAAGATACAGGTATCATTCCAGAGATACTTTAAGAAAGTCCAGGATGTCGCTGGAATAACTCTGAATGTTACGC
>WAON01000232.1 GCA_015521265.1 Desulfurococcales archaeon | reverse complement strand
GAGTTTAATACGGTATCAGGCCTCACACGGTTCTTCATCGAATAAAATACTCTTCCTCAGCACCGAAGTCGTTCATCATCTCCAATACATAACCATATATTATCGGCATATTTATTGTCTACCAATACAAGTACACAAAGAAACTTAACAATACACGTGGAAGGGGTGCGGACAATGAGAACTGGAGGAATAGTTTTTGGACCCGTACCATCCCGGAGACTAGGCATGAGTTTGGGGGTGAATAATGTCTTTGAAAAGTATTGTAGTTATTCATGCGTATACTGCTCTGCCGGACATACAACCCACCTGATCATTGAGAGGACCAAGTTCTACGAACCAGAAGTTATAGTTAAAGAAGTTGTAGAGGCTTTGAAAGTTAAAAATGTAGATATAGTAACCTTCGTCCCCAACGGCGAGCCTACGCTGGATGTAAATCTTGGTAAGGCTGTTAAGTTGTTAAGGGAAAGGATTGACAAGCCTATTGGGATAATTACTAATTCATCACTTATTTACCGCGAAGATGTTAGAGAGGATCTGCTGCTCTTTGACACTGTTTCGTTAAAAGTTGATGCTGTATCTGAGAATATATGGAAGAGGATTAATAGGCCTCATCCAAAACTAGTTCTCAGCGACATTCTTGATGGTATACGGATGTTCTCGAAAAATTATCATGGTAAATTGCTTATAGAAACTATGCTTGTAGAAGGGTTTAATGATAGTATTAATGAAGCAGGAAAGATTGCATCATTTATTTCAGAGTTGAATTTTGACAAGGCATACATTGCTACCCCGATCAGGCCTCCGGCTGATCAATACGCTGTTCCCCCTAGGGAGGATGTGATCATGAAGATATACGGGGTATTCGTTGAAAAACTGGGAGAGGAGAAGGTTGGACTACTCATTCATCCCGAGAAACCCTTATTTGGCTTTACTAATAACTTGGTAGAAGAGATCGCTAGGACTATCTACGTCCATCCCATCCCGGTAGACTATATCTATAAGATTGCTAGTGATAGAGGCTTAGACGGCGACAAGGTTGTAGAGGAACTCGTAGGTAAGGGTTATGCAAAAATAGTAAGATACCTTGGCAAGGAATTCTTAGTTCCAAGTGTTAGGCGTTAATATTAACAATATAATTATCAAGCCAGCATAGTAGAATAATAGAAACGGATATGGAGGGGGTGTAGGTATTTGAAGCCTGCACTCATAATTATTGACATGCTAGAGGAATTTGTTCATGGGAGGCTTAAAAGTCCGGAAGCTGAATCAATTATACCCGTTATCAAGAAACTAATAGATACTGCTAGGGAGAAGCGTGTTCCAGTTATTTATGTTGCCGATAATCATTTCCCAGTAGATCATGAGTTAAAGGTTTGGGGTCCCCACGCGTTAAAGGGTTCTAGTGAAGCCCGAATTGTTGAAGAACTCGAGCCCGGCCCCGACGACTATGTATTGTATAAGCGGAGCTACAGCGGTTTCCGGGACACTGGGCTTGACATGCTTCTCAGAGATCTAGGTGTTGATACTGTTATTCTAACAGGAATTCATACTCATATATGCGTATTGCATACTGCATGGGATGCCTTCTACTATGGTTATAATATTATTGTTGCAAAGGATGGAGTTGCAGCATTCAGTAGGGAGGATCACGAGTATGCTTTGAAGTATATGGAGAAAATCTATGGTGCAAAACTATTATCCAGCCAGGAAGTAATACAGCTAATTGGAGGAAAGAAATGAGCCTAGACTATTGTAGAATAGCCGAGCATAACAGCTATGATATTAGCAGTTACACCTATACGATCCTAGTGCTGTATCATGAGAAGAAGTGTTTGGGACGTGTAAAAGCATCCCGCATACTGGATTTGCCGGAGAGGCTAGTACGTAGGATATTGGATGAACTAGTTGCTAAGGGGTTACTTGTTAGGTGTGGGAAAAATACTTGTTTATCAGAAAGAGCCATTGGGATCATACCATCCATTCGCAGAGTTAGATATGGAAAATACTGGATTACCAGTTATGGCGTCATGGAGGAACATGTCTTAAAGATTATTAAAGAACATGTTACGGGTTTTAGGGATCTATTACTTCTACATACGGGTGATCCTGGGGTATTCGAAGTAATAGGCGTTATGAATAGTGAACTAGTACTCCCCGGGGTACCTGATGAACTCTCCCATCAATACAGTAAATTAGTAGTCGTGTCTGGGATCACGAAGAGTAGGGGGCCTGCTATCATTATAATTTGGAATAATTATAAGCCTTACATCTATGATGGTTATGTTTTAGATTCTCTTTGTAGACTC
>WAON01000231.1 GCA_015521265.1 Desulfurococcales archaeon | reverse complement strand
CTACTATTGATATGTATTTTATACTACTGGTCATTAAATGTATCACTGGTGCTAAAAATGACGCATATATCTAGGGGGATGTTATTTATTCTCGGTATTGTTATTGTTGCTATTTCTTTTATCATACACTTACCAATAGATTCCCAGAAATTATTGTTTGGCTCGCCTATATATTCACCAGTTTACTCCGATATTAGCAGTTTCTATGAATTATATTATTCTAGGGCTAATACGACATTACCCATTCCATATCGAGACTACGATTTCTACATGTTCCCGCTTAATGGTTTACTATTAATACTGATCACACTATTACCTTACGCTATTACGGGTAATCTAGCCTCCCCTATCTCTATCACTATTTACTACATAGTGTATTCACTAATTGCTGGCTTTGCCTATATGGTTTTCCTAAAATATTATCATTTGCTAGTATCGCATCTCAGACTTGATGACAAGTTTTTGATCTTCGCACTCTTTCCAAGCTTTATTGTTTATTTGATTTATGATTGGACTATCATCGTAATCCTACTATTAATAGCCGGAGTTTATAGAGTGATTAGTGGTTCGAAACCATTATTGGGATACGTGTATTTATCCCTTATCTTTTTGCTTCAACCAATTATTTTCCCTATTTTACTAGTCTTACTCTACCTCTTATTGGTAGAGAGGCGTGAATCCGATGCTCGATGTGTTTTGTTTGGATTACTTATTAGTTTATCGATAATTGGTTTATGGCTAGTATTATTTCCCCGTGCTCCACAGGATTTAATGGGTTTTGTTTCAAGCCTTACCTGTAGAAATTGTATATATTTACTCTTAACGAGGAATCCTGATAGTGATTTAGTCCTGCCCCTAGGACTTGGAGCGATCTATGCTTTATCCATGACTATACCATTACTTAATTATAGGGGTGGTCATGGATACTTATGGAAATCATTATTATTATTCATGGGGATAATCGTTTTGGGCCTAGATTTTGTACCACAGTATATGCTGTATATTATACCCTTACTCGTATTTACAGCTCCGGAACTTATAAGGAGAGATAAGAGGTTTACGTTTACACTACTTATAGCGGATTTCTTGAATATCCTAATAATAATTTTATGGTTTAGCGATGCATCTCTGAGGGCGATCATGGGCATCCCGGGGGTGCCTATTAGGAATAATCCATGGGAACTAGCTTCGCCAATACAGTGGATTGCTCAGGCTAGAAATATCCTACTATTATTGATCATGTTACAAGTTTACTATGTGAAACTCTACATACAGGGGAAATAACCTATATAAACCGAATACTATATTCCAATCTGAAATAGGGGCGGCATATAGGAGCCGGGGTCGCCTAGCCTGGTAGGGCGCCGGCCTGCTAAGCCCTAAACTGGGAACTGCACGGATAGCCGGTGGGGGGTTCCCCGCGCGGGTTCGAATCCCGCCCCCGGCGCCTCTAAAATTATCCCTTCTAGGATGAATAGATCATGGCGGTAACTATATGAGTTATGCCTATACGCTATAACTAGTAGAGGAGCCGTTTTATGAAGATTGGTGAGGCTGTGAGGATTGGCTAAGTGGGTGTGTCCCCGTTGCGGTTTTAGCGCTGATCTTTTCAGCGGTTATTACTGGAAATGCCCTCGATGCGGTTCACCTCTTGATATAGTTTTTGAACCCGTCTATCGTGTTAGTGGAAGCGGTTTATCCCGCCACTCTGGGCTATTACCGTTTCCCCCATTGAAGAGTATTGGTGAGGGTGGTACTCCTCTCGTAGTTATCGATTCTTCTAGTAGGCTCTTGTTTAAACTAGAATACTTAAATCCCTCGGGTAGTTTCAAGGATCGAGGCTCTTCGCTGGCTTTAACCTATGCTTATAGATCCGGGTTTAAACGGGTTGTCGAAGATACTAGCGGTAATACTGGTATATCGATAACTCTATACTCGAGGGTTTACGGGTTGGAACCAGTAATATATATGCCTAGAGATGCTCCACCCGGTAAAAAGAAGCTTATAAGACTGCTTGGCGGGAGAATCGTTGAGACTAATAGCCGTGGGGAAGCTATGAAGAAAGTTTTGGAGGCTTCACGTAACGCTTTTTATGTAGCGCATACTTGGAATCCTCTATACATACTAGGCGCTTCAACGATTAGTTATGAAGTTTACGAGGAGGGGGAAATACCGGATTATGCTATCGTGCCTGTAGGATCTGGAGGCTTATTCCTCGGCATTATGAGGGGGTTTGAAACGCTGTACAAGTTAGGCTTGATCAAGAAGATTCCAGTACCGATAATCGTGGAAGGAGTCAGCAGTTACCCTGTCTACAAAGCCCTCCATGGAGAGCACGGATTAAAAGGGACGTCAAGACTTGCAGACGGTATAATGGTTCCCGAACCGCCTAGGCTCGATGATATAATCATTGCTCTCGAGAAATACCATGGTAGGATTATACTTGTCAATGATGAAGAAATTAAGACTGCACTCAGGGAATTAATAGATTATGGGTTCATAGTAGAACCTACATCAGCAACTGTTTGGACTGCTTATAAGAAGATCAGGGATGAACTGCGGGGTAAAGACATTCTGCTACCATTAACAGGTAGCGGATTGAAGATGATCGAAGAACTCCTAAAAATAATGAGAGAATAGCCCGCGGGCCACGGCCCCATCC
>WAON01000230.1 GCA_015521265.1 Desulfurococcales archaeon | reverse complement strand
GGTATTACACAACAATGAAGATTAAAATAGCTAAGGGTAATGTATAACATAGTAATTATGGGTGGATAAATCATGTATAAGCAGGCACTATTCCTAATACTACTAACAGTACTAATCCTATCCCTAGCAGTACCCTTCACATCAGCACTAAGACAGCCCACGGTAAACTATTCAGGCGGAAAGCTGGTAGTAGCAGTCGATCTATCGCATGGCGAGAACGACAAGTACCTATCATATATCGAGGGCAACATAACATGGGTTAAATGGAAAGAAATAACTACTGCAATAACACCAGATGTCCTAGCGGACGTAGACGTCCTCATCATAGGCCAGCCCGGAACCGGGTTCTCACCGGACGAGATGACTGCTATACAGAACTGGCTAAATCAAGGCAATAAAGTATTATGGGTTGCTGGAGATAGCGATTATGGATCTGGTCCTACTGTGCAGCAGGCTTGTAACGACTTATTAGACTTTATAGGCGCTAAGCTAAGGCTTGAATACGCTGCAGTATATGATGACTATAACAATGCGGGAGCATTCTACCGTGTACTAACACGTGTAATGCCTGACAATGTGCCATCTCTACATACAGATGTTATATCCCAGGGTATTACTAAGCCGGTACTAATGCACGGGCCAGACGCTGTTATCTGGGTCGATGAGAATGGTAATTATCATAATCCCGTTAACGAAACATTCCCAGGCCTTATAAGGATCGTGTGGAGCTACAATACAAGCTATATTGGAGACAACAACCCGCCAGCACCACTAGTCTACGACCCCTTAGACTATGGTAAGGGTACAGGAAACCACACATTCGTAATGGTTGCTGCAGAGCATTATTCTGACAACAATGTAACTATTGTCGTCAGCGGTGAGTCGCCATATGGTGATTATGAGCCTATGTATTCATGGATGTATCACAATGTGAGCTTGGATGGTCCACAGTTCATTAAGAACATGATAACATGGTTCCAATACCTCATAAAGCCGCCGGCACCTGCAGCACCTACTAGGAAAATGGTTGTTGCAGTAGACTTGTCACATGGTGAAAACGATAAGTACCTATCATACATTGAAGGAAACATTACATGGGTTAAATGGAAGGAGATAACGAGCGCGATCACGCCTGACGTGTTAGCAGACGTAGACGTATTAATAATTGGACAGCCTGGAACAGGGTTCTCACCGGACGAGATGACTGCTATACAGAACTGGCTAAACCAGGGTAACAAGATACTGTGGGTAGCTGGGGACAGCGATTATGGATCGGGCCCAACAGTACAGCAGGCCTGTAATGACCTACTCGACTTCATCGGTGCAAAGCTGAGGCTTGAGTATGGCGCAGTATACGACGACTATCATAATGCAGGAGCCTTCTACCGTGTATTGACGAGGGTTATGCCCGATAACGTGCCGAGCCTTCACACTGAGGTAATTGCACAGGGTATTACTAAGCCGGTACTAATGCACGGGCCAGACGCTGTTATCTGGGTTGATGAGAACGGCAACTATCACAACCCAGTCAATGAGACCTTCCCAGGTCTAATTAGGATCGTGTGGAGCTATAACACGAGTTATATTGGAGACAACAACCCGCCGCCGCCACTGGTATATGATCCGCTAGATTATGGTAAGGGTACAGGAAACCACACCTTCGTAATGGTTGCTGCTGAACACTACTCGGATAATAACGTAACGATTATTGTAAGCGGTGAATCACCGTACGGCGACTACGAGCCAATGTATTCATGGTTCTACCACAATGTAAGCCTCGACGGCCCGAAGTTCATTAAGAATATGGTGAAGTGGTTTAGCTACTTGATAAAGCTGAAGCCGGCTGCGCCAAGCCTAACAGTTGTTGCAGACATTAGTGACCCGACCGGAGACGATAAGGGGCCTGGAACAGTAACCTATCCACTACACGACGAGTTCAAGCCTGGAGTATTCGATATGGTAAAGTTTAGAGTATGCATGAACGACACCCACATATTCTTCAGAGTAGTCCTAAACAATCTAGGAGACAACCCGTGGAACGGCCCCAACGGGTTCTCAGTACAATACGTACACATATACCTACTGACAACAGATAACACACTACCAAAGAACTATTCAACCTACGGGTTAAACGTTTGGATATGGCACGGCTGGAACTACGCAATACTACTAGCACCCGGATGGGCTGGAGCACCGGTACCGCAGGGGCAGGAAGCGGTAGTCTATGATGCACAAAACAATATCATAGCATCACAGGAAGACGGTAAACTAGTAGTAAAGGGAGACAATACGACGAACTCAATCCTAGCAATAATACCTAAAACGGTGTTCAGCGACGTAGACCACATAGGAGACTGGATCGCAGTAGTAGCAGTAACAGGATTCGACGGATACGCCCCATTAAAGGTTAGAGGATTCAACGTAACAGCTTCAGACTGGGAATTCGGAGGAGCAGATGAAAAAGCATTGAAGGCAGGCGTGTTCCCATACATTGTAGACTTACTAGCACCAACAGCACAGGACCAGTACAACATGCTCAGCAGCTACGATGCCAACACGGGTAAACTAGCAGTAATCGGCGGCGTAAAACTATCAACCGGAGAACTACAAACACCACCAGCAAACTGGACACCGCCAACAACGACCACACCAACACCCACAACGACTAGCCCAACAACAACGAGCCCCACAACGACGAGTCCAACAACCACTACTACAACTTCGCCAACCACTACAAGCCCAGGAGGAACAACAACTACACCACCAGCAGGCAGTCCAACAACAACGAGTCCAGCTGGCGGAATATCACCTGTAGTATTATGGACTACTGTTGGAATAATAATAGTAATAGTTATAGTAGCAGTATGGTGGTTTATGAAGAAGTAAAAAATATTCTAATTATTTTTTAAACAAATCCCTTAACTACTACTTCTTCCTTAAGAATAACGCTGCTATTATTATGATTATAATCGCTACTATTATTCCCCCGATTACTAGGCCGGTATTCCCACCACTAGGCTGCTGAGTCGTTGTCGTCGTAGTAGTAGTCGTGGTGGTTGTAGTAGTTGTTGCGGAGGGTGTTGTTGTCGTAGTAGTTGGTTGAGTAGTCGTAGTAGCGGTAGTAGTCGTAGTAGTAGTTGTTGTTGTCGTTGTTGTGGTGGTGGTCGTGGTGGTTGTAGTAGTGGTGGTTGGTGTGTATCCTGGTGGGTAGAATGTTATGTTGAATGTTTGTTCTGCTTTATGCCCTGCATAGTCCCATGCTACGATTGTTATTGGTATTGTTCTTGGCTGGTCTCCTAGGAATTTTACTACTATGCTGTAAGTGTCTCCGCTGTACTTTGTTATTATTAGTGGGAATTTCTGACCGTTTAACACTGTATATGCTGATACGTTCTTAACTCCCCACGCGTCATCGGTTATCTTGAATAATAGCTTAACGTTCTTGTTGAGTCTTGGCGGGTATGGTATTGACAAGCTATACTGTATTGTTGGCGGCTGTGTGTCTTCAACATTATATATTGCGAAGTTTAGGGAAGAGTTTGGAGGTAGTACTAGGTGTACTGCTATAAACATCCTCTCCCCGACTAAGCGGTATCCCTCAAGCTCAATATCGGCTCCACCGGTTGAATTTAGTATTTTTACACCGACAAAGCTGCCCTTCCATGGGAAGTTTAATACGAGTGTCTTATCAATATTGATCTCCGGCAGCTTGTTCTCGAGTGTTAGGATGTAGGCGCATCTAGCCTTGAAGTATGTGCCGTAATAATACATGTCGTCCTGTACTGTAGAGTTCCAGTTAGGTGTTACACCTGGCTCTGTTACAGGTATCGAGTTATACACTTGTACCGGTGAGACGTTCTTGAACCCTGTGAAGTATGGTGGTGCGTATGGGAAGGATAGGTTTAGGTTTGTAAGGTTTAACTCAATAAACTGTAATCCCTGATACCTACCAGTGCCTTGGCCGAGTGTGGTCGTTGTTATGAAGTATGTTGTTGTATGGGTCCTGTTGGAATAGTATATGTTGTACTGGTCGCGGTGTATGTGTCCCTGGAATATTATTGATACATTATAGTCTTCAACCATCTTCAAGAAGTACCTAGCGGCTGTAACGTTTCCACCCCAGTAGTAGCTCAGGATCGATTCGGGGTTCTGATGAGGATCACTTATCAATGATGAGTTATAGGTTGTATTAATGAATCCTTGGTGCCAGAATAATGGGTGGTGTAATTGTATGATCTTTATGGGTATGTCCCTGTACTTCTCGAGAATACCTTCAACTTCTTGTAGGGTCTTCCAGTCCATGTATCCGTCTTCCCTAGTATTAGTGCCGATTATCAATATTTTACCGGCTAATACCCTATACCAAGTCGTAGCTCCATAATATACGAAGTAGTTATTGTTCGGCCAGTCGTGGTTGCCCGGGTTTAAGAATACTGGTACCGGGTATAGGAAGCTGTACCTGAAAGCCCTTGATTCTAAGTATTGCTGCACGGATGCACCGTCAGCTTCATCACCAGTATCTACTACGAAGTCTGGTGATAATGCTTGTGCTAGGATTAAACCTGCAAACCTCCTATTAGTACCGATAACTATGTCTGGATGACCTGAACCATAGTGTAGGTCGCTCATATGTACTAATTTAACGATGTCCCCTAAACCATTGATCACCCATACGCTTCTAGGTATTACGTGTTTCTCTGAGCCGACTAGGACTAGGTCGTATAGGCCGGGCCGTGTATTGCTTGGCACTGTTACGTTGGCTTTTTTACCGTTGACGGTTACTGTTACCGTATAGTTTCTAACTAGGAATTCCTTCGCATTACCATCCCACTCAATATTAACAATATACCCAGTATTCACAGTATCGCTGAAGTCCTCCTTGAATACTACTTGGAAGGAGTCTCCGGGGAATACTACCGCTGGAGCCCCAGGGCTAGGGGTCCATACTGGTAATGGTTTAACTAGCGCGGTAATATCTGGTAGTGCATTATCTGTTTCACCACTGGTTTTCGGAGTATTCTGGATCGCTGTTGCCGGGTATAGTGAAGATATTACTACTACTACTAATAGGATCGCAGCGGCTGTTATAATAAGTAGTTTCCTATACACCTCTCCTATTCACCACAAGCCTCCTATTTTAATTACTCTAGTATGCTTGTATTCTATATTATTGATACTGAGAGTATTAACGGTTTATTTCGACGTTATAGGTTGGTGGAGCCATGAAGAACAAGCGTAGGAGTAGGGGGTTCGCACACGAGAGGGACTTAGTGCATAAGCTCTGGGAGAAGGGGTTCGCAGTTGTTAGATCACCCGCTAGTGGGGCTAAGACTCGTAGATATGCTGTCCCGGATATTGTAGCTATTAGGCAGGGGGTTGTTTTAGTATTTGAGGTTAAAACAATTCATAATGAGAGACCAGTATATATTCCAAA
This sequence comes from Desulfurococcales archaeon, assembly GCA_015521265.1. Lineage (GTDB taxonomy): Archaea > Thermoproteota > Thermoprotei_A > Sulfolobales > Desulfurococcaceae > WAON01. The sequence goes on along the minus strand of WAON01000230.1, from coordinate 2,452 downwards.
GCATCAGGTCGACAAACTATTGGAGTTCACTAAGCGTGCAGGCGGGAGGCCCTATATTGCTGTTAAGATTATCGGTGTTACCGGTTGGAGGTTTATACCGATTGGAGAACTCGAGGAGACACGTGGCGGCAACTACCGAGTCAGCATTGAGAAGATCCACAGTGGGCTTCGACTACCGGATATAATCTCACTATCACTAGGGAACAAGCTATTGACAGACTATACGAGTGGAGAGGGGTCATAGTTTAATATTATAGGTTTTAAGCTCTACGACCAATGAATTCCCTCTCCCCAGATAGTCTTTAAAGACATAGGCGATCGGCCACTTAGTCTTAGCGTCTAGGTATACTTCAACAGTTGTATTTAGTGATGACTTGTATACGTAGACTATTGCTTCCCTCGAGCCTAGTTTTGGATGGTTTACTCTTGCATTATATGTTTTTATATGGTGGTAGCCTTTGACGGGGTAGTAGTTTGGATTATTTATCGGCACCCATGTATCGTTAACATTCTCAATAGTTTCACCTGTACTACTGTATTGAAATACTTGGAGGAAGTATAAATGATAGTGGGTTTTATTGATCCTGCCTATGAAGAGCTTGATTGTCGCCGTAACTGTTACTAATTTATTAGCCTTAATCGTGCTGGAGCCTATGTATACTGAGTATGCGCCTTTAAAGAGCCATGGGTACTGGCCGTTTTGATTATTAATATTGTTGTAGAAGTAGTAGCCCCCAAATAGTACTATTAGGATCACTACAATGGAAAAGATCACTTTGCGGCTGAGAATACCCGGTTTCAATCCTTATTCAACCCTACTCTGAAATTCTAATCCTTATCGACACATTATACTTATCTTCAAGCTTCCTCAGCTTTCTAATCTTCTTATTATATGCTTTTATAAGCCTCCTCGGAAGGATCACGGTTATAGAGTTGTCTTCAACCCTAACATCTGCTCCCGGAAGCATCTGTAATATCCTCCTAGCAACCCTATCTATTACGCCGGTAGTTATCCTGGCCATGAATTTCTTAACCGGTATAACTACTGTCTGCTCGCCGAAAGTGTAGATCTCGTATTCTAATTCATCTGTTAGGAAGTCTCTCACCTCGATAACAGGTCTTGAAAGCTCTGCTTCCTTAAGCCCTGTTGGTAGTTTTACAGTCATCCTGACCTCGTATACTTTATCTACGTAGCCGTTCCTGATGAATATTACTGTGTCTATTAGGCTTGGAATCATTCCCAGTTCTACCCTGCCTATAAACCTCTGTATAGCGTCTATCGGCGTCGTAGCGTGTACTACCCCGATCATCCCTATCCCTGCAAGCCTTAGATCAGCGTACAGCTTGAAGTCTTCATCACTACGCATCTCGTCGAAGACAGTGTAGTCCGGCCTCGATAATAAGAGTATATCGTGTAGCTCCCCTAGGTCGGCATAGTTCTTGCTATACTGTGTTATCTCTGGCGGTAGGTTCATATCCCTAGGAGACTCGATAGTTTTAACTATTTTACCCATCCTCATATAATACTCCGCCAATGCCTGTGCGAAGGTCGTCTTACCCATACCGGGTGCTCCAGCGATAAGTATTCCCTCAGCCCTCTCATTAAGCCTCTTAATAAGCTTCGGTGGGAGGTTGTAGTCTTCTAGGCTCAGCTTCTTCAAGGGCCTGACAGCGGTTATCTCCCAGCCATCGCTCAATGGGGGCCTCGTAATTACGATACGGTATGTTCCAAGCTGAACGATCGTGGAGCCGAAGCGGTCGATCTCTATGAATCCATCAGTCCTCCTCTTAGCCTCCTCGATAACCTCGTTAGCAAGCTCTTCCAGCTCCTTCCTAGACAACGCTTTATCCCCGATAACCTCGTAAACCCAGTCTCCAGGCCTACCCTTCTTAGCAATCGGAGGTACTCGCTCCTTTAAGTGTATGCTCATCGTTACCTCGTCGAAGAATTCTGCAAGCCTAAACCTTGGAACCTCGCCTGGCGGTATGTAGATAACTGGTATACCCATTGTTTCAGCGACAACGGCTTGGACACGATCCCCGGTTATAAGCGTTGCACCTGTTTCATAAGCATAATCCCTTATTAATGAATCAATTGCTTCGGAACCCAGCGTTTTAATATCCATTGCCCTAGGCTTATCCCCGCCGATCTCGATTTCTATGAGGCCTTGATCAGCTAGTCTACGCAGCCTCTTAATCTCCTCGAGCCCTGCATAGCCGGTAGCCCTACCCTTATTAGCCTGATGCTCTAGTTCAGCAATACTAGCCCTATGAATAACTATGCGGCCCCTAACACGGCCCTCCTCAACTAGCTTGCTGACAACTCCCTCGATCAAAGCACTCGTATCCGGCACGTATATTTCTACTTGAGGCGTTTTTATAGACAAAATAACAACACCAAAAACCAACACATCATTTCCAGAAATAGATAGCTGTCTCTTATACACATCTG
>WAON01000229.1 GCA_015521265.1 Desulfurococcales archaeon | reverse complement strand
TTCCTATTCCAGGATTCATTGACGGGCTACGTTATCGAAGTCTATACAACCGTTGTAGTATACGACTCCCAAACACCGGGAGTATATGATAAAGCAGTATTCGACCTATCAACAAGCTTCTACAGTCTATGCGAATTAATGCAGTGGCTAGAAAACAATGTTCTAGGAACAATTTACTGGAGAACACCGAACTCTACATGGAACGATAACAGTATGGCTGATGAACCAGTATTCGGGCCCGGGAACGAGGTTGTAGCGAGGGACTTCGACGGAGACGGTATACCGGATTATAGTATAGGCACAATAGCCGGATACTACGCCGACTTCTACGGATTAACGAATATAAGCGTAATTAACGGGACACTAGTACCCGGACAGCCAGGGCTATACCCAGGATTCGACCCCAACGGCAACTTCCTAGCACTAGTACAAGACTGGCACGGACACGGCACGAGCGTTGCAACAATCATAGCTGCTCGTGGAAGATTCAACTACGACATCTACGGCGACGGGAAACTATACAAGATCATAGGTGTAGCCCCCAACGCAACCCTAGCAGGAGGAGATGCGTGGTGGCTTGGAGACATATTATTACTTGAAGCATGGCTAGCAGGTTTTGATCTAGAAATACAGTCGGTGAATGGATACACTTATATAGGTCTAAACCCCTATGGTCCGCATCGTGCAGATATTATCAGTAATAGCTGGAGCCACGTATATGCAAACTTCTGGATGCAGCAATTCCCCGGAATCGATGTAAGCTCTGAAATGATGGACGCCATACTAACGGTGAGAAACTACTTCCTAGGAGACCCCGTAATAATAGTGTTCGCAGCTGGAAACGAGGGACCGGGATATAGCAGTACGGGAACACCATCAACGGGACTACTCGTCGTAAGTGTTGGAGCCTCGACGCTATGGGACTGGATAAGGATCTATGGATACCCGCCGGGCTACAGCGATGAAATAATACCCTTCAGTAGCCGTGGGCCAACAGGTCTAGGATACCCCAAGCCTGACGTTGTAAACATTGGAGCCTACGAATGGGCGGGGCAGAGGACGATTGATGGGAGAGGATATGGTGCAGGATTCGACCTCTTCGGAGGAACGAGTGAAGCAACACCCTTCACCAGCGGCTCACTAGCATTAATACTACAAGCCTACAACATGACTCACGGCTATAAACCAGACGTAGTAACAGCCAAGATCCTACTGAAGAGTGCCGCTAAAGACCTCGGATACGATGCTTTCGCACAGGGATCGGGACGTGTAGACGTCTACCGCGCAGTTGAAACAGTTATGAACGGAGGATGGCTAGCATACATACCGGAAGGTATACAGGAAGCCTTCACAGAATTATACGCTAACGATTATGGAAGCTACCTAGGCTACGTCCTCAATCACCTAGCAGACACTGCCTATTATGGAGTAGTACCACCGGGTACGACTAAGACATTTACATTATTCCTACGTGGATTCGGAGAAGCCCATATATCAGCATGGAACACCATCCTAACGAAGGAATACACGGTTTTCAACGGAGTATTCAAGTACGACCACATGATGTTCAAAGTAGTGCCTAGATGGGTATACAAGGATGCAGACTTCATCGAAGTAGTAGTACACGTAAAGAATATCACACCGCCTCTAAGCAAGGTAACAGTTATACCGCCAGACGACTCGCACGAGATAATACTAAGCGCCTACGACTGGATAGACGACAATGGTGATGGACAAATAGGCTATCCATCAGAACTCAGATACATAAACTTCGAATCCCGCGTATCAACTGAAGCATTCCTAACAATCTCCAACCCAGCCCAGAAGATACATGGAGACCTAGTATTAAGACTGAGGCCGAACCCCACTGCACAGAATATTACGCCGGCCCAGGTTGAGATAATTGTTAGGGCTTATAAGAAAGTACCATGTAAAGTAATAAGCTTCACTAATACAAGCCTAGACGTATACGGAATAGCTAATGTAACCGGTATAATCAGCATACCAAAGAACTTCAGGCCGGGACCATTAGAAGTAAGGATCGAGGTTGACACGCCTACTAAGAAAATAGTGATTCCAGCCTCAATACTAGTACCACTAGTACTAGACAATATATCAAGTGCATGGCTAGGCGGCGTAAGGAGCCCGATGAAATACGATCCATTCGCATTATATGGTTTATCAGACGTAGAATACGGCGTATGGGAGGGACAGGACTGGAGGCTACTACCAGTAATGATAACTGATCCAAGCATTAGCGGGGCAGTATTCATAGCGAGATGGAGCACTGGAGCAACAACCGACCTATCATTCCTAGCTGAGCCGCCGGGAGGTGCTTCAACACCATCCGGTGAACCAAACGTGTTCGCAGCCTACAAGTTAGCATATGATCTAGGACAAATCTATAATCCAAGTCTAAGCGACCAATTACAGGGTAAACTACGAGTATTCCTACCGACGAGATGGCCTTCAATGCTGCAGAATATACCAGTGTTTATAACATCACTATCAAGCTGGCCCCCGAATCCAGGGCTTGCATATGCTGTAAATAACGATAAACTCCCCGAGATATACGGAGTATATAGGATCATATACTCGCTAACAGCGTATAACGGCAAAGCCCTAGAGGAAAAGGTATCGTTTAGGATAATAACAGTTAAAGCCGAGACAATGTATGATGAAGTAGGAAGTATAGGAAACATAAGCTACGGATATATACATGTAGAATTCGAAGCAGGAGCATACACGCCGTTCCTATTCAGCGACATATACATTACGGATACTAATGGAGCAGTTACCCCACTAGTGGGAGAAGCAGGCTATCCAGTATTCATCAGCCTCTTCGAGAACGGAACTGCTGGGAATACGACTAACTACATAATACTATACAACTTCTCAACCTATCTCGGATGGAGCCCGCTTGGTAAATACGTTGCTTTGAACATACCAGTAATGATCAATATGACGGCTGCACCGGGAGACGAAGTCGACGTATTACTAGTAATGTATAATTACCCATGGAGATCTGAGGGAAGATATTTATACAGTCCAGATACAGGTGAACTATGCATAGCGAGCTACTGGCA
>WAON01000228.1 GCA_015521265.1 Desulfurococcales archaeon | reverse complement strand
CATAAATCCTGTAAACCCCTATGATCGGGGCTGAATTACCACGTAGTGTTTTAACTATTAATCTAAGCTTTCCACGGCTTCCCTCAATTACTACTGGTGTGAAGAGGCTGGCCATGTATGCTAGTAGGCTTGCGGATATGCTTGCGTAGAATTTACCGTATATGTTATCCGTGCCTAGTGGTTCATCGCTGTGGGCTATGTAGATGCAGGATACTTTTCCACGGCAAACGTTTAGCGTCTGCCATGCATTGAAGGCTTTATGGTCGGCTGTTAATAGTAGGATCTTGTTTTCTGATAGGTTTGGTGCTTCTACTGCTATAGCTGCTTCACATGGCTGTGCTGTTGCTGATAGTGATTCTGCGTCATAGTAATATTTCGTCTCGAGTAGTGCTCGGTTAGCCATTAATGCTAGTGTGTAGGATACCTTGTATTGTAGCCCGCTGTCAGGGTTTGTCTCTGCGACCTTCCCGTTTATCTCTGCCTCGGCACATCTTGGTATGTATATTGATAGACCCCTTATAGGGCTCCATGGAGATCCTGCCCGAATGCTTGCTTTCAGTAGGGCCATGTGGAATCCCTGGTAGAACAGGTTTGTATCGGGTACGACAGCTATCCATCCCTTATCGCTGGCTAGCCTTAATAATACTCGGTGCAGTTTCTCATTGATCAATCCCTGAATCTCTTTAGACTGTGAAACGATCTCCTTAGCTATTAGATCTGCAGCTCCGACATATCTCTGGATCTGCATTATCATCCTGTCAAGTGCTTGTCTATCCTGGAAAGACCTGCTTATTATGTCCGCTATGTTCTTCCAAGCCGTGTATAGCTGGCTAGCAGTCTTCTCGTCGGGGCCTAGTAGTTCGTCTATAGTATAGAGTCTTTTACGCTCGGTTATCGCTCCCAGCTCACCGATCCATGCTGTAAGCTTCTCCCCCTCATCCAGTAGCTTCCTCCTATTATCAATTAGTGATTCTATACATCCACACTTTGTAACTGTGTTGAAGGCTTTGGATAATGCTATGTAGATTCCTCTAGTCCCCCTCCACTCTATGTTTTTCGGGTAGTCGTTTACAAGTGATAGACTATGTTTAAACTCGTCTATCTCCCCGAAAACATATACACGGTGCAGCCAGCGAGGGCTTCCGGGGTAGGCTGGTATGCCGTAGAGTGGTAGTGAGTCAACTACTGAGTATACTACTCTCCCGCCTAGGTTTTTACCGGCTGAATAGGTTATCGCTGCAGCGGTTGCTCCATCCGTACCGGTTAAGTCGATCACTATTTTCTCCGGCTTATCAATTTCGCTAAACGCTTTGAATAGCCTTGCCAGTTTACTGCTAGTATCGAAAACGTTATCCCTTAACACGTGTTTCAAACCGATCCTTGTATCAATATATACTTTTAAATCCAGGTTTTTAAGATGTGATAACCCATCATCGATTACGGGGCTCGTATGGGGGTTTGTTAGTACTAAGTACTTCTTAATACCCATCTCTTCTGAAAGCCTACCTATTATCGTCGGTATTATCCACGGATACTTGTTGACCGGAACTATACCGATCATGTCCTCCCTAGATGCTTCATGTATAAATGATTCGAAATCCCTTTGAACACTTCCATTAACCAAATCATACACCCATATATTCCTTTAACCAATACTGATCAACCAATACTCATAATTATACATTATAAACCCTTAATGTACATGTTAAATAATACCGTATAAGTAGATTAAAACACTATGTATCCAAGGAAAATGATCCATGCGGTGTCTAAGGTATGGCTAGGGGTAGGAAGGGTAGGAGGGAGCTATCATCTCTCGAGAGGAAGATAGTCTATAGTATTATAGGGTTGATTATCGGGTTAACTGTCGTATTGATAATATTAACATTTAATACTCCAAGCCAGAACGTAACTTATGCCCTACCACCTTATAATGGCGAGTATAGCGATGCCCTCAGAGACATTGCTTCTAAATCACTAATTGTAAACGGCTCAGTCGTCAACGATACTATTAGGTACTTGTTCTTAAAGGAGTATTTGAAACTGTATAATGGGAGCTTATTATTCAATAAGACCTTTATTGTTAAAGCGAATCTATCAGTAGCATATACTTTCTACGCAACCCGTAACGAGACAATAATTATTAAAACCCATGGTAACGGCAGCTACTACTACGCATTATTTTACACTGAGAACAGGTATTTACTAGAGAACTCTGAGACCCTAGGCAATTCTTCGAGGATCTTCAGGATTGATCTTCCCGACAACTATTTCCCGCCGGGTAAGCCCTACATGGAGTTTACAGTAATAATATCAAGTAATTCAACGCGTAGAGTATTGGGCTACATAGCTGTTTCCAAGAAGCCCCCCATAGTCCTTGACACTATTATTAGGCGTGCACCAATCGCATACTATACCCTAATGCTCGACTCCTGGATTAGGGATAGGTATATTGTTAGGGATGAATCTATTAGCAATGTTTTAACGAGTACTAGGAGCGTCGGGGAGCTACTCAGCCATAATGGTACAGTTATTAATAGCTTGGAGGCAAGCCTTATCGCGAAGACACTCCTCGACCACGTAATGGTTGAGTCCCACGTTGTAGCTGTTGATACTAATAATGACGGGGTTGTAGATCATTTCGCAGTATTATTCAAATACCCGGTTAAACCGGAAGGCGTAACGGAGTATAGTTCTAGACTGTTAAACATCCTCGAGGGCTTCAATCTTGCATCGGGACTCGTTGGTGGTGAAGCTCTTCATATAAAATACATTTACTACGGTGATTATAGCTGGATAGTCTTCGATCCAGTGTATAGTAATGGTGTTCCGGGAGTAGTTAATTCTGATACATACAATGTCCTCGGCATGATCGTCTAGGATGGTATTTATGGCTAAGAAAAACATACTCCCAAAGCCAGGGTTGATCAATAGGATTAGGAGAGTGATAAACTGTAGATACTTGAAACCTGTAGGGGTTGAGGATAGCGAGCGGGTTAGGGATAGTGTTGAGTCTTTACTGATGATTAATAATGGTATAGGTGTAAACAATTATTATTGGGAAGCATTAAGACTCGGCGAAATACTTGGATTAAAACCTGTTTTGGTTAAGTCTCTACTAGTATATCTAGGCTTAACTTACCAGCTACCCTTCTCAACTTATTACTTAATAGTAAATTCCGGTATTGGTTTTAGGGGTTATAACCCCTTAAGCTGTCCCGGCTACATCGTCGTTGATAATGTTTTTGATCCGGGGATTAGGGTTTATGAGACTCCGGGCGGCGTAGTCTTTGAGAAATATAATAGTATGGGGGAATACGTTGTTGAGCCGCAGGTTATAGATGCTTTTATCCCCGTTATAAATGGTTATAGCTATGTTTTGATCGATGACCTCGTCGGGAAGGGCTTGTTGAGGAACGCTATTGATTTGTTAGGGAGGATTGGTACGCATGTCTACATGTATTATATGATGTTGATTATTGATAGGCTTGCCGGGTTAATGGATAACTATCCCCTTGCCCGACTAGTTGTTGGTTCTAGGCTTAAAACACTATATGTTTATGCGTGGAGCACTATCAATATATTCCGTAGATTAATGCCTAGGGAAAAGATGTTTTAAGCTATGGCTTCAGCTTCTTCAGCCCTACTGATCAGTTCAAGTAGTCCTGGCTCCTCGGTTTCGTAGGGTAATCCCAGCTCGTCTGCTATGATTTTCTTCATAGCCTCTATCCCGATCAGCCTAATCTCGTCGATAGGCGTCCTCTCGGCACGGCTCTTAATCTCAGCCTCTTCAGCGAGGATCTCCTCGAGTATGGATACATACTTGTTCTCGATAAACCTTAATACGTGGAAGGCTCTCTTACTAATAGCTTCTTCTGAAGCCATGACTATACACCTACTAGGTTAATCCACTCGTTACTTTTTTAACTGGTAACGAGTGGTCTTATCCCCGAGTTACCTCTTGATATATGCTTGTATTACCCGGATACTCGGGGTATTCTCCCAATTATAAACTTCCCTTATTGGCTATTCTCTTCTTAGAATAACTGGTCTTGACTAGTGAGGTGTTTATGGTTGAGGCGTGTTGTTACTATAACTGTAACATATGGATCTCCTGGCCGTGGAGTAGTATTGAACGCTGTACTCGTAGCGGCATCTTACTTGATGCGTAAGGGTGTTGAGCCTAGGATTCTCCAAGTTTATAGTCCTGGGTCGGAGACTAGGGTTAGTGTTAATGGTTTAGAGGTTCCAGTTGATGAGAAGCTTGTTGATTCTATTACGGAGAAGGTTTTCGAAGCCTTAATGGATGAGGATGCAGGTGAGATCAGGACTGGGCTTAGAGGTGTTGCCGGGGCTTTGTTTAGGAGAGACTAGGCTGGGCTTCTCCTCTTTCTCTACTTAGCTCTTCTACGTAGTGTTTATTGCTTATATTGATCTTTGCACCGTAGTAGATGTATAGGATCGTTAATACTATTGTTATTATGAATGATATGCTTAGAGGCATGCCCGGCCATGGTGATAGATTCGTAGGAGACTCTTCTCCAGTATCTAGTAGTAGGAAGCGGATAAACATGCTAGTCGTACCCATTAACCCGTAGAGCCCCATCGAGCCGTATAGTACAAGGCTGAAACCCTGTTTTACTTCTCTACGACACAGTCTACAAGTGTACACTTCGAACATTCCCCATGATAGGAAGGTTGTTACTATTAGTGGTGCTATAATGTATTTTGCAACATAGTTACTGCCTAGTAATGCATCTATAAGCCCCCATGTAAAACCAGCTATTCCAAATAGTGAATAGGCAAACCTGTACTCGTGGCCGGACATGCTCTCTATCAATTTAATAATTTCCTGCGTCAACCCCGCACATCCCTAAAATAATCCTTATCTTTTAACAGTGGATATATCTTATTAGACTGGTTAAAGATATCGTTAATGGATTGAGCTCGGGGACTGGTTGAGGCTGTTTGAATCATACTATTAGAGCAGCTGCTATAATAATATTACTAGTCATACTCTCAGTTCCAGCTACCAGTATTGCAGCTTATCGTAAATCATACAAGTTCGGGGAGAGTTATAGTGCGTATATACTTGTTTTTAATGCAACTATAATGGAGTTCGGCGACTACGGTGTTTTTACAATATACTTGAAACCGGATGGTATCTATGCTTACGGCCTCGCTTTAATGAAGGATCCTGATGAGGAAAATATTCATGCATACCTATTAGCCGGGGCCCAGGATCGTTGGCTAGACCTGGGTTTTTTATCCTCGAGTAACTTATCGTTTACAATGGTTTTGGATACTGTTAATAAATTCTTGATTGCGAGGTTTAATAATCATAGTATACGTGTAAATCTTTCCTTCTCGCCCTTAATCCTAGAATTATATACTGCATCACTAAACCTTACTGATAGGAGTAGTGATTACCCAATACTGAATATTACAACTCTATACGTCTTCGCTGGTAATATTCCCATAGCTAAGTATCCGGGTTTACGCCTTGATAAACCAGTCTATACTGCTAGGAGGCTGGGATTGAAAACCCTACTCAATATTTCCCGTAGGGAGACAATACTAGAACAATCCCCGGCTCAAACAACAATCCCGCAATCCCCTCAGGGCTGGTCTACCAGTCCGGCGAACCCATTCCTCTACGTGTTGATCCCGGCAATAATCACTATAATCTCAATAGCGTTAATTCTAATCGTTATCTATAAGAGGAAGCAATAGTGGAGAAGTGCAAGGTGTTAGAGGCCGGATCCCCCGGTCCGTGAATCCTTCATTCCCCCAGCCCCTGTTAAGGGTCAGCTAGTAGAGGCCTAGGTCATCCCGGCCCTTTTTATGCTATTGGTTTACCGTATTTACTAGTTATCGGTTCCACTAGTACCTTCCCTTTGCCCGTTATTATTGTTCCTAACACGTATTTTGCCTTCTTCCTGCTTAGTACTTGGTTGTTGTTTCCACAGTATGGGCTGTATATGCATCTTGGACATCCGTCTTCGCAGTCGCAATTGCTTACTATCTCGTAGGCTATTTCTTCTGCTTTCTCGAACCGGTGGAATAATAGTTTTGCAAGGCCCGAGCCTCCTGGTGCTCCATCATATATTACTATGTCTCCGCTCGGATAACTTATACCGCCCATTTCTCCTAGTGCTGCTCCGCAGACTGGTCTTGCTGCTGATATTAGTGCGTGTTCTATTGCGTGGAAGGCTTCAGCGTTTTCCATGATCCCCCATTCTTCTACTTCCGGATACTTTAATAGTAATGCTTTAGTCTTGTAGCTGTATTTTACCGGTGTATCGTACCAGTTTTTAACGCCGCGGTTCTCCTGCTCCCAGAAATTCCTTACAACGTATCCCTCAACTATGAGTTCGAGCTCTACATCTGCATATACTAGTGGTATTCCTCGACTAGTTACCCTTGACTCTATCGGCTTGTAGTCTAGGAGGTCTACGGTGTATAGTGGTCTTGTATAATAGGTTGTATCATCGGAGAGGGATTCTACAAGCGCCCTCCTACGATCAACATCTATACCGATAACCCTATAGATCTTTCCAAAACTCAAATACACAGCCTCAGGGTATAGGTCTAGTACTGCCTGTGGTAGCTCCCTATAACCAATCGGATCACCGGATGCCTTGTTAATTATTACTACGTGGGGGCCTGAGCCTCGAATACTCATATATTCTCTGAAATAATGCCGGGCCTTCCTCCAGTTCGGGAACACCCTGTTACCAGTTATTACTGCGAGCCCCATTGATTGTAGTTCTAGGGCTGCTTTAAACCAGTATTTATCTAGTTCTTTAAGCCTGATCGGTCCTTGTTGTAGTAGTAGTGCTAGTAGGTGTATCTTTAATACCTCGATGTTTCCAGGCTCTATGTATGTGGGCGGTATTTCTTGGTTGTAGAAGCGGGATGGGTTTCTCTCATAGTATGCATCTATTGGGTCATCCGCTAGTATTGTGAAAATATATCCCCTACGCCCCCTCCTCCCAGCTCTACCGGCTCTCTGGAGGTATTTAGCGTAGCTAGGGGGTATTGTAGCCATTACTACTGCGTCTAGATAACCTATATCTATCCCCAATTCTAGTGTTGGTGTAGCGACTACTCCTAATGCTTCACCACTCTGCAGCTTATATTCTACTAGCCTCCGCTCCTCCATTGGTAATCCTGCACGGTGAACATATAGTTCTACACCGTAGGATTTCCGGGCTATCCTAGAGATCAACTCTACCATTTGCTGGCTATCAGCGAATACTAGTACTTTCAAACCCTGCCGGACGAGTATGCTTGCAAGACCAGCCGCGATCGTCCACCTGCTAAGGTTTCCTGCTGATACCATTACGTGTACTGCTTCGCCACGCCTCCTCCTAGGTCCTTCAACGACTTCGACATCGACTCCGAATAGTGTCTCGGCATGCTCCTTCGGATTACCTATCGTTGCGGAGGAGCCGATCATTAGTGGTGGTAGTCCTCCCCGGTACTTTTTAACCCTCTCGATAACTGCGTGTACATGGCTCCCGAATACTCCCTCGTAAACGTGTAGTTCGTCGAAAACCATGTACTGGGCAGTCTTGATGAACCTCCTAATGGCTGGGCTAAGCACTAGTCCTACATGAATCATGTCCGGGTTTGTAACAATTATATCCGGTGGATTACTGGAGATTCTCTGCCTAGCCCTCCTAGGAGTGTCTCCATCATATACCGCTGCGGAGAAAGTACCGTATCCTAGGAATTCGTATAGTCTCGATAACTGGTCTCTTGCTAATGCCTTCGTTGGATAGGTTAGTATTGCAGCTGGCTTCCTCGGCTTACCGGTTATGATCCTTGATAGTATTGGGATCATGAATGCCTCCGTCTTACCCGTCCCGGTACCAGCAGTTACTACGACGTGTTTACCATCGAGGATCTTCTTTACAGCTTCCCACTGGAAACGGTATAGTCTATTAATCCCCCTCTTCTTCAATGCTTCCCTTACTTGATCGGGTATTTCGTCTAGTTCATCAATACTGGGCCCAGGCTCAGGCTCCCCGGCAACTTCTCTGTATACGTGGACGATGTGTACTCTACCGCCACGATAATAGTCTTCAAGCATCCTCGAAGTTGTCAATAATAGCTCGTCACGGTAAATACTCAAATCAGCATACACCACTACTAGCTTCAATAGAATACAATATGGCTTTTAGCCGGCTATAATGGTTCACTAACCCTATTGTATATGGTATTGTTTTGAGGAGCTTCTCACCATTATCTCCTGCGGTAAAAACTTAATTGTAAAAATAAAAGGGTTTAGACTTCAGCCTTCTGAGCGAACTCCCTAGCCT
>WAON01000227.1 GCA_015521265.1 Desulfurococcales archaeon | reverse complement strand
TCCTCATAGTTTCTGGGATAAAGTTTTACTCCAGGATAAGTCTTCCCTTTACAAAGGATCTTGTATAAGTAGCCTCTTAGGCTCTTATCATGCGCGTAGAGGTATTTCTGCGCATATCCATCTAGGTAAACCGTGTAGTTACTTGATGAAATTATGAGAGCTGTATCTATACGTATACCGTGGCTAACGAGTAGTGAGTAGAGTGTGATCTTTTTTACATACTCGAGCCCGAGGCACGGGTTTTCAATGTATGTGAGGATTATTCTCCTAACCGTCATATTCAATGCTATATACGTACTCCTAGCTTCATCTTCTCGAGCAGATCCTTTCTTTTACGGAGCTGTCTCATAAGCTTTTTCATAGCTTCATACTGTCTGAGGAGTTCTTTAACATCTTCCGGCCTTACTCCTGCCCCTATGGCGATCCTCCTTATCCTTCTCCGGTCAATTATTTCCGGCTTATCTAGTTCTTCATAAGTCATTGAGTTGATTATTGCGAGCCATTTCTTAATCCTCTCCTCAGCTTTACCTGCTTCAATTTCTAATGGTATCTTAATGCCTAGGCCGGGGATCATTTGTAGTATTTTCCTTAATGGCCCCATTTTCCTTAGGCTTATTAGTTGTTTATAGACTAGGCGCATATTGATCTTTCCACTTAGCATTTCCTCAAGGTCTTTCTCTGTAAACTCGATCTTTGCTCTGCGCACTTTCTCTATTAATCCTTCAATATCGCCTATTCCAAGTATCCTTCCGACGAATCTTGGCGGGTAGAATGGCTCTAGCTCGTCTAGTTTTTCACCGGTGCCGATGAATTTTATCGGTGCACCGGTTACTGCTACTGCTGTTAATGCCCCACCACCTTTCGCCGTGCCGTCTAGCTTTGTTACTATTATTGAACCGATCGGTGTTGCTTCGTGGAATTTCTTAGCAATACTATAGGCTTGCTGGCCTATCGCGGCATCTATTACGAGGATTACTTCATCCGGCTTAACCCTATCAGCGATCTCCCTCATTTCGCGGATCAAGTCATCTTCGCGGTGATGTCGTCCAGCTGTATCGATTATTATTATGTCGAATCCTTTCTCGAGAAAGTACTTGGCTCCATTAACAGCGATCTTGATGGCATCCTTATTGCCTGGTTCGCCGTAGACTGGGACGCCGGCTAGTTTACCTAGTTGCGATAACTGCTCATAGGCTGCTGGTCTAAACGTATCGGCTGCTACAAGTCCGACACGGTATCCTTCTAGTTTATAATAGTATGCTAGTTTTCCTGCTGTTGTTGTTTTACCGCTGCCCTGTAGTCCTACCAGCATTATGATCCACGGCTTCTTATGGGGCTTGATCTGCGGCTTCTTCTCTCCTCCAAATAGTTTTGAGAGTTCTTCATAGACTATGTGGACGAACCATTCACGCCTCGTAATACCCGGCGGTGGTTCTTCCTTTAATGCTCTTTCGCGGATATTCTTTGTTAGTTCTAGTACTAGTTTAACGTTTACATCTGACTTGATCAGCTCTTTCTGTAGCTCTTTAATAAATTGTTTTACTGCTTTTTCATAATCCCCCCTGCCCTTGATGAAGCCTGCTAATGCCTTCCTTATACCCTCTAGCACCATAGTCGACGCCTCATCGACTAAATTATTACTTCAGTAGGTTGTGTTTTTCGAGTAATTCCCGTATATACTTGTTTAGGGATACTCTTGTTTCCTTACTAAGCTTTTTTCCTCGAGTAGTGTAGTAGTATACTCCTAGGCTAATGATCTGGGCCCAAATAGCATCGATATGTTTAATATAAGGCTTAACTCCGTGGATTCCTATTCCGAGTCCTAGAGCGTATAACGTGTGTTTGCATATTGAATACTTGTCGAAGACTCCGGCATAATCCACTATTCTCGCTAACTCCCTGTTAATCTCCCTTAATCCGCGGAGAGCTCTAATAGTGTTAAAGATGTTATCGGGACAATTACATTTGAGGGAGTTAACGCCTAGAACTGTTGTCCATAGGGCTTGTTCGACGGGAACCCTCCCAGTTTTTATAACTCTCTCCTTCCCTGTAAGGTCTATTATAACAGCATAGCTCTCCAATCTTTTTCGAAGAGTAATGCTTGTTTTAAACTCTATTCTATAAGCACCCTTCCCAAGCTCGAAAACCATTTGAGGCCTGCGTAGTAGTTTCAATGTCTTATCTTCTTTGTCAAGAATAATTTCTAGGACTATTGATGAAAGGTCTTTATTCCACTCAATATCTCTGATCCTATCCTTAAAAATCTTAAATAATTCCCTTATCCCTTTCCTTATAGAGGGTTCAATATTCATTCTAGACACCAATACTTTATTCAAACATACTTATCGATATCATATAAAACCCTATTTAATCAATCCCAGTTTATCCATAATATAACCCCAGGCTCCATCCATGATCATTTCAACTGCTACGGATACAATTATAAGGCTCATAAATCT
>WAON01000226.1 GCA_015521265.1 Desulfurococcales archaeon | reverse complement strand
CGCCATTGAGGAGGATATGATCATTACTGAGAAGTCTTCCCCCGGTAGTGGTACATAGTTTATTACTGGTATTGATACTAGTGGCAGCCCGAATACGGTGAGCATTTCCTTATCGTAGGTTTGCTTGAAGGCTTTATCTATTACCATAAGTAATCCTATACCGCTGCTGAAGAATACTAGTGGCCAGGCCGATTCTGTGATGCCGGGTATGTGTATTGAGATATAAGCGATTAATGCTGCGATAAGCCATGATACAAGCTGGAGCACAATGTATAGCTTCGAGTTTTCAACATGCTTGCCCAGTGCAATATTTAGTTTTTCCAATACTTTAAACGCAGAGCGTTCCTCGAGTAGAAACCATAGAGATAGGCTTATGCCTATGCTTATGCCTAGCGCTGTTTGACCCGCAGCGTTTGTAACTAGTGATGTTGTTATGTATATTAGTGGTATGAAACCCGCCCAAAACACAAACGGCAGACTCCTATATACAGCCCTAGCAAAATCAAGATGCTCCTCTACCCGTTTCAAAGCCTCCCTTAGATCCTCGATTGAAGACAATGCTTAGCACCACTACAGTATAATCTATTGATTCAAGCTTTATACTAGCACGATTGTTCGGACCACAAACTTTCTAGCCCCATTATTAACTACTTCATCGCTTCTAATCCTAATATCGAGACAAGGAGCTGGTGAGTTGGTGGGGAAGCATTGTTATATGTAGTTATTGATACCTTGTATGCTGTATTATTGTGGATTATAGTGTTTATACCTTCATCCATGTTAGGGGTAGTTATCGGTTCCCGTATAGCCTCAGGGCATAGGAGGATTTTAAGCATCGGGATCGCCACGCAGACATTATTTATAGTATTATCTCTCCTTATCATCCATCTATTCAAGCTGGGCGATGTAATTGTTTTCACTGTTGACCGGATAAGTTTGACTGAAAGCATAGTTGTATTTGCCTTATTACTAGCAGTATCCCTCATAATGAATTGGGCGAACAGGAAGTATGTTAACGATATAGGTCTTATTCCAACGCAACTACTCGATGAAAGCAGGGTTTTAGTTTTCACTACATTGCTGGTTATAGCTCCGCTAGGTGAGGAAGTACTCTTTAGGGGTTTACTCGAGGGCTACCTTATGATACATAATGAACCAGTCTATATCGCGGTTACTATACCAGCATTACTATTCACGCTAATACATTTGCAGCCCATAAAGAAAAATATTGTTCTGCTAGTAGAAGTGTTAATAGGAGGATTACTATTAAGCTATGTAAGAATAATTACCACCTCGTTAATACCAGTTATAGCAGGTCATTCAGCTCTAAACGTGGGAGGGATCATAATTTATTCATCAACAACCAAGTATTATTTAAAGAATCAAAACCTAAATCATAACGGTTGTCCATAGTAGAATTGGTTCTTTGCGGTAGGACATAATTACTACATATCACCCTTTCAGTTCACCAAAAGTTATTACACTTAAACACCCTCAACCTCACTATACAAAATTTCATATATGAGGCTAACACCAAATAGACTCCGGGCTCCCTACTTAAGACCCACAGGGTCCTAATTAGCCCCGTAACCGCAACATCTAAGAAATCTACACTCCTCGATCCGGACACGCTTACACGCTTCCTAGTATCTTGCTTAATGCATACTAGGACATAGTCGTGAGTGTGATCTACAACATTCCCCCGAATCACTACACTAATTCACCGAGGGAATAATCACAGACAAGCTGTCTGCATCTACACACAACCATCACCTAGCTCCTCCACGCATTCCTCCAGAACCTACCTTTCCAGCCTACACTCTCTATTCCAGTTAAGACTATGGATCCAGCACTCTAGGAGGGAATAAATAAATCCCCCGCACCGAGACCTGGCAATACCGTAAGGCAACTCATACCTATCCGCCACCACCAAAACAAGATCCTTAACTCGATGCTTCAATACGATCAGCGGCTCAATATATCGGTTCACCAGGTAGACTTGTTTATTGAGGGAGAACTTGAATTATCTTTTGTAATAGATCTAAGCCCTTCTCTGTAATGATGCATAATCCTCCGATCTTGATTACATAACCCGATGAATAAGATCTTTTAGATGTTAGATGATAGTATACGGTGTTTTTCTATAAGCTGGTCTCCATTAGGATTTCTTCGGCATTCTTCCGCCAGTTTTTAGAGCATGGACGATCCTCTCGGCCGGGAATAACATGATTAATAATTGTCTTGAAGATATACAGATCCGCAATAACTTTTACTTTCTAGAATTTAGAATGTAAAATATGAGATGAAGTGTTTCCTATATTCTATAATTTAAAGAGCAAATGATAATGTTATTTGAT
>WAON01000225.1 GCA_015521265.1 Desulfurococcales archaeon | reverse complement strand
TATTATCCCTGATAACACAGTTAATAGTTCCAGTTAATCCTGCCCTCGTTATGGGAGGAGGCGAGTTTTCCGCGTATAACTCCACGGGCAACATTACTTTAGACAAATATATTGGTAAAAAACTGGAGACATATTTCCTCGACAGATTAAACCCTGGAGAAGCAGGTTCGGAAGCAATCAATTCTTGTGAGATTAGGAGTAGGCTTAACTATATTGTCTCACTCATAGCTAAAGGTATCGATCCCTTGGTAATCACCGAGAAATTAAAGCATATTGGAGACACGAAATACCTAGACGAGAACATCTGGGTTTACGAGGGGGTTTATCGTGGACATAAAGTATTGATCGCTGTAGGGGATCTGGGAAGCTTCTATGTGAAGATAGATAATGGTGAAACAGGTTCTTATTACGCATGTGGTAAATCACTGAATGAATCTTTAAAGGAGACACATATAGTCTTGTATAAGGGTATGAAAGTTAAGTATTATGGGCAATATGGCGAGCTCACACAGATGATCAAGCCTGGTATGATATGTAATGTATCGAATGGTACAACCATGTGTTCTCCGCCGAGTAATCAGAGCGTCCGGAAAGTACTGTATAATCCCTATGAAGTATACTATGTGTACTTGGATGGATCAAGGATTGAACCCCCTATAAGGGTGAGGGGTTCATACCCGGAATATACTGATGGTTTCAGGATAGTATATATGGAGGGATTTGTACCCGTAAAGATCATTAGTAAGAAGGACGTAGTAATAAATAAGGATATGATCAATACGATCGTTAAAATGTTTAGGGAGGAGGGATATAATGTTGCGGGGCCGGATAAGATCATTGTTGACGACGTCTACCTAGCCATGAATAATGAAAGCAGTCTGATCCCTGTTCTTAAACTACGGTATAAGAATCCTTTAGCATTAGTCGGTATAGACACTAAGGACGTCATGCTACTCAGCTTCGGCGTTTTCGCAGGATCAGCTGGCGATGATAACGGCGATCACAGCTTAAAGATTAACTGGGATAGTATTTTATCAAATATCAATGCTGTAAATGAAGAGAATAATGGAAGCAGTAATGATAAAACCGAGATCTATACTATAGTCCTAACACTCGCCTTAGCAATGGTAGCGGTGTATCTTCTCTGGATTAAAGTGTTTAGGAATGGTAAAGGTAATGTTTTAATGTCCCCATAATTCAAGGCTTTTTAATCATTAACAGCGGAGTTAAATAATGGTAATATTGCTAGGATTTGTAAATTAGTATATTCTGCCTTTATCTAGTTCTCCGAGTAGGTCTTCCATTTTTATTAGGCCGAATCCTATCATGAAGTCTCCGGCACCATAGCTTATTAGTACTTCTTCCTTGTTTAGCCTGGCTGTTCCGCATGGGAAGATCGTGTATGGCCGGTCGCCGAATACTTCGTAGGATTCCCTCGGCTCCATAATGTATCTGGGGGTAACTGCTGCTACAGCTACATCGTTTCCATCTAGCTCTATTTCTGCAGCGAAAACCCTGTAGGCCCCTATTTGTCGATCGACTCCATGTATGAATGCTATTACCTTATTCTTCCTGTAGTATATTGGTGGTGATGACCAGCCGAGCTTGTCTTCTTGTTTCAGCGGCCTCATTATTTCTATGTTGTTTTCGACGATGATCTCCGTTATCTCATCGCTTACATCTCTCCTCCACTCCTTACCTATTAATAGATAGTAGTTTTCATCGATCATATGCGGCCGGTGGAAGAAGTACTTGTTATCCCCTATTCCCACAATGTAAGCGTCCTTATTGCTAACCATTTCATCCTCCAATTCTCCCGGCAACCTATGCACGTAGATCTTCCTCCACTTGTGCTCGTCTACTTCATCCCGGATAGCTGTTACTGGTAGTGTACGCTCGATCCTTATTGCGGGGTTAAAGAAGTTTATTGTTCTACCCGTATACGTCATGTAGACCGTGTCTTTAACCCTATAAGTCCTCGGATCCTCGGCTCCCCATAAGTCATACTTTGACGACGGGGATATGACTATTCTGGAAGCATAGTAGTTTAAGTTTATGTTACCGCTAAGTATATCTTCTAATGGTAGTTCTAATTCAACTATTCCTGATACATACTTATAGTATCCGACGATTATCCTTGCATAAACTTTAGCTGTTTCTCCTTCTAGTAGCATTGATGCATTAAATATTGCTGGTGGATTACTGATCGGGTAGTTGTTAATGAATACCCGGTTGGGCGAGATTACTCCCAGTCTTTTAACTATATCTCGAGTCTCGAATAATCTTATCTCACTTGCTTCCCTGAAGCCATTGGCTTTCGGGAATACTTCGTGGTACTTGTAGGGTCTGGGCTTTACTCTTCGGGGAGACATACTATAGATCCCATCCGTATACTAGACTATTCACATTATGGTTTTTGGCCCCTTTATAAAGAGTAGGGTTATTAGGCAAAATATGTCGCAGTGGAGTAAAGAATATGGAGAGTCTAATCAGCGTACTCCTTAAAACTAACCTCCTTACCGTGCTTAACGAATTTAAGCCTTATACTAGGCTTAACCGGTATGCCGAGCCTGTGTAGGAGTAGTAGTGTAGTGTAGCCGTCAAATTCTTCAACATCACCCCTTCGGAGGAGCTCGTAGAATACTCTTATAACATATGGGTACTCATTGGGGTATAGGTTTTTAGCCTTAACCATCAGCTCTCTAGCTTTATCATCAGCGAGGCGGTTCCAGACTATTTTCTCGGGATCAACAGTGCGTTCCACAGCCTTCTCCTCAGCTCTTTTCTCTTCTCTAATCTTCTTCATAAACTTCTCCATTAATTTACGCTTCAATTCTTCAGGTAATTCCTCACTCATAATAAACACCGTCAAAGCTTAGGGTTCAGCAGTCGTTTTATCATAGCTATTTATTCATGAATATGTGTATGATTTAATATAGTTGATTGCCCTTGGTTAACCATTAATGCATGAATAATAACCAGTGCTTCGAGGTGGTACTGTATTGGAGGCGAGTACTGACGCTGTTATTTCGGGTATTTTGATGCTCTTCATCGTCTTGGATGCTCCGGGTAATGCTCCACTATTCTACTTCTTCACTAGGGATTTAGAGCCTTGGAGGAGGGTTAGGACTATTCGTAAGAGCATTGTTATTGCTACCATTATACTCTTATTCTTCGCTTTCCTAGGCGATTATGTATTGATGTATTTCGATATAACTGTTAACGACTTCAGGATCGCTGGAGGGATCATATTGTTTATCTATGCTGTACTCGGGATCCTAGGACATAGTGAGGCGGAAACTATTAAGGGCGAGGAGATCGCGGTCGTCCCCCTTGCTACACCACTACTAGCTGGGCCGGGGGCTATTACTGTTGTGATATATTTGAAGTATTCTCTCAACCTATTGATCGCTTTGCTAAGTATTACTGTAAACATGTTTATTGCATGGGTATTATTGGAGAATGGTGGTAGGTTGTTAGAATATATGGGTAAGCAGGGTAGTATTGTTTTAAGCAAGATATTCGCAATCTTATTAGCGGCTTACTCTATCGCTATGATCAGGGAGGGGGTATTATTTTTAATTAATGGCTGATGCTTTCCTCGAGTAGGTGTAATGCTATCGCAGCTACTAATAGGTCAGCTGTTGAAGCAGGCCTGATCTCCTCAGCCCTATACTTGTCATCTAGTTCTAGGAGGATCCTGCTCCAATCCTGATTGTTTAGTATAACTCCCAGTATACTGCTTGCCTCTCTACGGACTTCCTCTGCGATTCTCAAACCCTTCTTCCTTGCAATTACTGTGTCTAATTGTTTGCTGAGCAGGTATAGATAGGTTTCTGATACAGCCCTATCCCAATCATTATGTTTTTTCATTCTTTCATCTAGGAATTTTAATCCTTCCATTATAGTTGGTAGTCCATGTATTAGTTCGTAGGAGTTTCTATCGTACCTGCTACTGTATTTTAATGTATCTATTAGTTTCTGCTTCTTCCTATTTATTTCTGATATGTAGTTTTTACTCCATACGTTAACGTATTCTCCTATTTCATCCTTCTGGGTTATGTAGCTTGGTTTTACTGTTCTTATTGCTTTGTAGAGCCATACTGTATCCTCTACCCCGGCTTCCTCGATTGTTTCAACTAGTAGTTCCTGGATTTGCCGGGGGTTGTAGGTGTTTTTTCTTCTCAGTATTTTGCCTATTGTGTATGTTAGGGGGAGTAGTATTATTAGTGATCCTAGGGATGTGTTCGTATGAGTTTGTTTCATTATGTCTTTTACAGCGTAGTAGAGTTGATCATAGAATAGGGCTTTAACTATTCTAGCTTTGAATCCCCGTTTTAAGACTCTGTATATGTATTTGTATGATACTGTTGAGGCTATTGCAAAATCTTTAAGGTTTAGATCTGGTAAGTCCCTGTATCGGTGTACTAGGCCTGGCTTGATACCGCTTTGTGCTTCTATTATTATACTGCTCGATATAGCGGCGGATATTGTTCGTAATAAATTATTTTGCTTCAAAGCCTACTCCTCAATCATCCAGTACAACAGGGAGATCAGGGTTTACAAGTATGATCATTGATGTTTCAGGGTTGAAATAGATGCTTATAGCTTTAACCAATACACCCTTCTCAGCTGCTATTTTTAATAGTTTCGGTATTTCCGGATCTCCCTCCATGTATGGTTTGAAAGCTTTTACTCCTGGTAGTGCGGCTATAAATACTACTGCTCCAAACCCCCTCTTCTCGGCGTGTTTGGTTAGTTCCTTTATATGCCTCCTCCCCCTTAGTGTTGGGCAGTCCGGATACATAGCGTATACTTCATCACCCCTCAGTACTGCACTCTTAATCTCGACGTAGAGGAGTCTTCCACCGCAGTTAAGCAAGTAGTCGAGAACAGATCCTCCAAGCCTTGGATTACGCTTCTCCAACACGCAGTTTTTCAGCCATGGAATATCTTTATCCGATACTAGTTTTTCGAATGAATCCATTTGAAGCCTCGTATCAATCAATGCCGCCGCTCCATAGTCTTCTACTGCGAATAATCTATGGGTTGTTTTACCCGGTTTCTTCCATGGTATGCAGTAGGCTTTCCGCCCCGGAACCATGTATTCTAGCAGTCTACCAGTATTGTTTATGTAAGCGAGTTTCTCCGTTCCAGAAACGTTTATTTTTACAACGAATCTATTCATCCTCTTAATGATTCTACAAGGTACCCAGTTATTGATTCTCATAATGTATTTTACCATTGTGGTTCTACCGTTGGAGCATTTATAGGTGTTGTTAATATTTTTAATATAGTGGTTAAGAAAATAAACCTTAATAGCCGATATTTACAATCAATCATATAGAGGTGATAGAAGTGGCGGTTAAATTCGGAGACTTAATATATACTCCCGAAACAGCTAAGGGAGAAGCACTGTCTAAGGTTGAATCACACACTCCGAAAATTGAAGCACCAGATAAGGTTAAAGCAGGTGAACCCTTCACAATACATGTAAGCGTAGGACCCCACCCCAACAAGGTCGAGCACTCGATCAGGGAGCTACACATATACTTCTACGAGGAGGGAAGACCCTTCAACCCGGTACATGTTGCATCAGCTAGGTTTGCACCAGGTATTACGGAGCCAGAATTAACGTTGAAGCTAAAACTCGAGAAGAGCGGAGTAATATATGCTGTAGCCTACTGCAACCTCCACGGATTATGGGAATCCCGGAAGGAGATCAAGGTAGAGTAAAAGGGGAGGGTATACTTAATTAAAGCCTATAAATACTTGTTTTTCTAACTCTTACGATTCCAGTAATGTAGCATTTAGATTGTTTGGAAAACTTGTATTTGTAGGGTGGAACCGGTATGGATGTTAAAATTCGTGGTCTGGATGAGAAGGATGAGAAGATACTCGAGATGCTTATGCGTAATAGTAGGATATCGTATACTGATCTAGCCCGTATAGTTGGGCTGAGCGATGTAGCTGTTATTAAGAGGATTAAGAAGCTGGAGGATGCTGGTGTTATTAAGTCGTACACGATTGTTGTTGATCCCTCGAAGATAGGTTATAAGCTAACATGCTTTACAGGTATTAATGTTCAGCCGCAGGAGCTGTTTCATGTACTTGAGGAGTTGAAGAAGATCCCGAACATTAAGTATATTGCTATGACAAGCGGTGATCACCATATAATGGCTATTATATGGGCTAGGGATCAGGATGAGCTAACAAAAATCCATGAGAAAATACTTAGTATTAAGGGTGTTGAAAAAGTTTACCCCGCTATCAAGCTTCAAGAGGTTAAGGGTCCTATCTGCCTTTAGACTTGTGAGTAATTGCTTGTTCTACTCTATTCTATAATCATTGCATAGCCTAATAGGATATCTAATCAAGTAATATTTATTTATACATGTTAGTGTATCGGAGAGTTTAGGATAATGTTTAAAAGGATTAACCGTATATTATAATATTAGAAGTGAATGGTTAGGTGTTCGAAATGCCTGGATCAATCCCACTTATAGGTGAGAAATTCCCCGAAATGGAAGTTATGACTACTATCGGTAAGATCAAGCTACCCGACCACTTCAAGGGTAAGTACTGGGTACTATTTAGCCATCCAGCAGACTTCACACCAGTATGTACAACCGAGTTCGTAGCCTTCGCTAAGAGGTATGAAGACTTCAAGAAGCTAAACACTGAGTTAATAGGGCTAAGCGTAGACTCTACATGGAGCCATATAAAGTGGATCGAGTGGATTAAGGAGAAGCTAGGCGTTGAAATACCCTTCCCAATAATCGCCGATCCCGGAGGCCACGTAGCCTCAAAACTTGGAATGCTACACGCTGTAAGCTCAACACATACGGTTAGAGCAGTATTCATAGTAGACCCCAACGGCGTTATAAGGGCAATAATCTACTACCCACTAGATAATGGTAGGAATATCGACGAGATACTGAGGCTAGTAAAAGCTATACAAGTAACGGACAAGTATGGTAGAGCAACACCGGCAAACTGGCCAAACAATGAGCTAATCGATGACCATGTAATCGTGCCGCCAGCAGCTACGGTACAAGAAGCAGCTGAGAGGACTAAGAAGTACACATGCTACGACTGGTGGTTCTGCCACGAAGAATTAAAGGAGAAGACCGACGTAGAAGAAGCTAGAAGCTTCCTTAAGAGAGTTGCTCGCTGCTAATCTCGCTTAGGATAATAAAAGGCTTTTTTATACAATACTATTCAAAACACTTTTCATTTATTTTTCATGGTTCATATGCGTAGGATGACGGTATTTCGCCAGTGTCTTTCAGCCAGTCTAGTGCTCTCTTGACTGCTTGTTTCCAAGCATTGTAGAGTTTTTCTCTCTTCTCACTGCTCCATACGGGTTTGAAT